>JACDHN010000285.1 GCA_013821025.1 Acidimicrobiia bacterium
TCGTCGCACCGTTCCGGCCGCGCCAGGTGAGTGACCGCTTCGGCGCGTTTGTGATCAGCGAGGTGGACCAGTTGCTCGAACGCATCGTCAGCACCGGGTCAGCAGCTGCCGAGCTGCGCAGCCAGCTCGCAGCGCCGCTGGCTGCAGCAGTGGTGGCCGAGAGCCTCGGACTCGACGGAGGCGACGGCCGGGTGGTCGCCCAGTTGCTCGGCTGGTACCGCGAGATCGTCTCGTCGGTGTCGGGAGTTGCCGCCGGCGCTGCGGTCACCAGGGCCGGTCGGACGGCGATGAACGAGCTGTCGGCGTCGCTGACCGAGCACATTCGGCACGGTGGCTCGCTGCTCGGCGAGGCCGTGTCGTCGGGCGGCCTCACCAGATCCGAGAGCATCTCCAATGCCGCCGTGATCATGTTCGGCGGCATCGAGACCACCGAAGGCACGATCCTCAACGTCTTGCGTCATCTGCTCTTGCACCCCGACTCGCTCCACGAGGTGCGCACCACGCCGATGTGCGTGGCCGCAGCAGTCGAGGAGTCGCTGCGCCTGGAACCGGCCGCCGCCGTGGTGGACCGTTACGCCACGTGCGACGTAGAACTGGCCGGCGCCGCCATCGCCGAGGGCGACATGGTGACCGTGTCGCTGGCGGGCGCCAACCGGGACCCGGCCGAGTTCCCAGATCCGGACCGCTTCGATCTGCACCGGCCGAACCTGCGCCGCCAGCTGGCGTTCGCCGCAGGGCCGCACGTGTGCATCGGCATGGACCTGGCCCGCCTCGAATCCCGAGCCGCCGTCACGGGAGCTCTCGCACGGTTCCCCGAGTTGCGCCTCGCCGCGGACGCGCCGGCGGTGACGGGACTCGTGTTCCGCAAACCGGACCGCCTCCCCGTGGTGCTGCGTCAGTGAGGAGGCACGACACGTTCAGGCGCGCATGCGCTCGCCGGTCGGGTCGAGCACGGGCTCGGTGAGCAGGCGCGCCGGACGGCGGTGGCCGATGATCTCCACCTCGAACTCGGCGCCAGCAGTGGCCAACACCGCCGGGACGTAGCCGAAACCCAGCGACGTAGCAGTGTGGTGTGCGTACCCACCGGATGTCACCCACCCGACCACGTGGCCGTCGTGCCAGATCGGTTCGTCGCCGATCACGTCGGCCGGCTCATCGGGATCGGGGTCGATCGCCAGGTACACCAGCGACCGTTTCGGCCCGGCGGCCATCTCGGCCTCCACAGCCTCACGACCGATGAACTCGTGGTCGAGCTTCAGCGAGCGGTCCATCTTCGCCTCGAGCGGCGTGTAGATCGGGCGGTACTCGCGGAACCAGGTTCCGAACATCTTCTCCATCCGCATCGACATCAGCGCCCGGAATCCGTAGAGCCCCATTCCGATTGGTCGGCCGGCGTCCCACAGCAGATCGAACAGCGCCCGTTGGTGCTCGGGCGCCACCCAGATCTCGTAACCGAGATCGCCCGTGTACGTCATCCGGCCCACCCATGCCGGGATCATCCCGATGTCGAGATGCCGGAAGGTCATGAAGGGGTAGTCCGCAGTCGCCAGCGAGGTAGCGGTCAGCAACTGCAGCACGTCGCGGGAGTTGGGACCTGCCACCGACAGGCCAACGAGCGAAAGGCCCAGCACCTCGAAGCGGATGCTGGCGCGCTCGGCAGGAAGGTGTGAGAGGAACCACCGCGAGTGATGCACCTCGGCGGCCTGCGAACCGAACAGGAAGAACTCGTCGGCGCCGGTGCGCGCCACCGAGAACTCCCCGACGATCCGTCCATCGGCGTTGAGCATCGCCGTCAGGTTGATCCGCCCGACCCTCGGGAGCTTGTTGGTGAACAGTCCCTGCAGCCACTCGGCGCATCCAGGACCGGTAACCCGGTACTTGGCGAAGTTCGAGCACTCGGTCAGCCCCACCCGCTCGCGCACGGCGCTGCACTCCTCGGCCACCACCGCGAAGGCGTTCGAGCGGCGGAAGGTGACCTCCTCGTAGGGCTCTTCGCCGGGACGCTGGAACCACAGCGGGTGCTCCAGCCCGAAGCCGACGCCCCACACGGCATTGTGCTCGGTCAGCCGGTCATAGATCGGCGTCGTGTGCAGAGGGCGCGCCGCTGGCAATTCCTCGTTGGGGAACGTGATCCGGAAGCGGCGGCTGTAGTTCTCACGCACCTTGGCGTTGGTGTAAGCGAGGTTGGTCCAGTCGCCATAGCGCGCCACGTCCATGGCCCAGATGTCCTCACCGGGGTCGCCCGTGGTCATCCACGACGCCAGCGTCAGCCCGACCCCGCCGCCCTGGGAGAGCCCGGCCATCACCGCGCACGCCACCCAGCAGTTGCGGATACCCCGGATCGGGCCGACCAGCGGGTTGCCGTCGGGGGCGAACGTGAACGGTCCGTTGATGATCCGTTTGATCCCAGCCGTGGCCATCGCCGGGTAGTGCTTGAAGGCCACCTCCAGCGACGGGGCGATGCGGTCGAGGTCCGGCGCCAGCAGCTCCATGTCGAAGCTCCACGGGGCCTGGTGCGGCTGCCACGGCACACAGGCCTGCTCGTACGTGCCGAGCAGCATCCCGCCTCCCTCCTGGCGGGTGTACAGCTCGCCGGCGAAGTCGATCACGCCCGGGAGCTCCTTGCCCGTGCTCGCGTTGTGCTCTGCGACCTCGGCCATGTCCTCGGTGACGAGATACATGTGCTCCATGCCGAGCACTGGCAGCTCGATCCCGATCATCCTGCCGATCTCGCGTGCCCACAGACCGCCGGCGTTGACGATGTGCTCTGCGTGGATCTCGCCCTTGTCGGTGATCACGTCCCACGTGCCGTCGCCGCGTTGCGACAGAGCACTCACCCTTGTGTGCCGGTACACCTCTGCGCCCGCCTGCCGGGCACAGATGGCGTAGGCGTTGGTCACGCCGCTCGGGTCGACGTGACCCTCCACCGGGTCGAAGATGGCGCCGACGAAGTACTGCTCCTCCATCATCGGGAACATCGCTTTGGCCTCTGCAGCGGAGATGATCTCCAGGTCCATCCCGAGATAGCGGCCACGCGCCTTGGCCATCCGCAGCCAGTCGAGGCGCTCACGATCGTTGGCCAGCATCAGCCCACCTGGGAGGTGAATCGAGCAGTTCTGCCCCGATCGCTGCTCGATCTTCTCGTACAGCTCGATGGTGTACTGCTGCAGCCTGGCCACGTTCGGATCGCCGTTCAGGGTGTGCATGCCGCCGGCGGAATGCCACGTGGATCCGGCCGTGAGCTCCTTGCGCTCCACCAGCACCACGTCGGTCCACCCGGCCTCCGTGAGGTGGAACAACACCGAAGCACCGACCACACCGCCGCCGATCACCACCACCTGCGCTGTCGACTTCATCGGTTGATCCTCCGTGATCGGTCATCGGGTGCGAGACCGAGAATCGGCTCGTAGTCCACATCGTCGAGGGCGACGAAGCCGTCCAACAGCAGCTCACCGCGAACGGCGTCGATCTCCGGGTCGGCCAACGCTCGCGCCATCGCCTGCCGGATCTCATCGATGCACCGCTGCGGCGTGCCGACCGGCACGACGAGTGGCGGGCTCGGCACCCGTGGACCCTGGCCGCCCACGTGGACGCGTCGGGCCAGCTCGGGGAACAGCCGCCCGATGTGCGCCCAGCTGGTGGAGTCGATGCTCGCCACGCCGGCGCGCCCGTCGCCGACGGCACGGACGCTCTCCAGGTGGGCGCCGGTCGAGAGGACACGCCCCGGCCACGTCCCGCCAGCGGCGCAGGCGAGGCTGATCCACCCCGACAGGCTGTCGTCGCCGTTCACCGCAGCGGTGCAGTCATCGGTCCACGCCGAACAGCCAGCCTCGCTCGCGGAGATCAGCGTGCTGCAGTAGTGGTGACCGTCGGCGCCAGGATGGTCGAGGTTGAAGGCGCCGACCACGGTCACCTTGTCACGGAGCACCGTCGCCACCGGCCAGCCGCAGGCGTGCACGAGCGCACATGCTGCGTCGGCGCTGTGGTCGAGCACCGTCCCGGACCATCGCAGACCCGAGGGC
>JACDHN010000286.1 GCA_013821025.1 Acidimicrobiia bacterium
CTCGGCAACATCGATGTCGTCGAGACGGCCACGTACTCCCCGACGGACGAGGACTTCACTGCTCAGGTCACCGCCATGCAGGACGCCGGCGCCGAGGTGGTCTGGCTGCACGACACACCGCGCCAGACCGGCGGCATCCTTGGGATCGCCGCCCAGCAGGGCTTCGACCCGCTGTTCATGAGCAACTCTGCCGGCTTCGCCAGCGCCCTGGTCGAACCACTCGGGCCGCTGCTGGAGAACTACCGGGTGGTCAACTCGAACGCCTCGTGGGGTGAGGAGGGCGAGGAGATGGATGCGATGCTGGCCGCCGTCGAGGAATACTCACCGGATCAGGCGCCCGACAACTGGCTCGTCACCGGATGGATCTCGGGCATGGTCACCAGGGCTGCGCTCGAACGGGCCTGCGAGATGGGTGACCTCAGCCGGGAAGGCATCACCGCTGCGATGGAAGGACTCGAGGTCGACCTCAACGGAATCGCCCCCGACATCTCCTTCGGCAGCACACCCGACGAGCGCATCCCCGGCCGGGCGGCACGGGTCAACGAGATCGACCTCGACAGCACGCTCCCGGTCCCGATCACCGACTACCTCGAGAGCGAACCCGCACTCGAATGGGCCCTCCCAGAGGGCTGACCCCGTCACAGCCGGGTTCTCGACGACGAGAGACGTCGAGGACCCGGCGACGGATGCGCTACACGTGTGTGATGTCGAAGACGGCGAAGGGTCGAGCCACCCGCCAATCGTTCCAGGACGCGGCGCGACGCGTGTTCGAGCGAGATGGGTACCTGAACGCCAGGCTCTCCGACATCGCCGAAGAGGCCGGCAAGTCGATGGCGTCGTTCTACAACTACTTCGACAGCAAAGAAGCGCTGCTCACCGACCTGGCCACCGACTTCGACACGGAGTTGCAGGCCAAGGTGGCAGAACCGTTCGAGCGGGGATTGGCACCGCACGATGCACTCCCAGAAGCCATCCGGGCCTTCTACCGCCACTACCGAACACGTCTGCCTGACGTCGTCGGCATCGTTCAGGCCTCGATGGTCGACCCCAAGTTCGCCGCCGACTGGCGCGAGATCCGCACCAACGGCGTGCGCACCATCTCCATCGGGATCCGGCGGGCGCAGCGCGACGGCTGGGCTCCTGGGCTCGACCCGATGCTCGCCGCTTCGGCACTGTCGTCGATGCTCGAGCACTTCTGCTGGGTGTGGCTCGCCCAGGGCGGCGACGCCATCGACGTCGAGCTCGAGGAGGATCACGCCGTCGACACCCTCTGGAAGCTGTGGTCCCACGCGATCTACTGGACGGAAGCCGAGTGATCACACTCACGCGGCGCACGCTGCCGCCCCTCGGCGCGACAACCGCCGCCACGTTGCCGGGCCTGCTGCTCACGCGAGCCACCACCCATCCCGACCGCGCCGCGTTCCGTCACAAGGACCTCGGCATCTGGCAGACGGTGACCTGGGCGCAGTACGTCGACGCCGTCCGGGCGGTTGCCTACGGGCTGCGCCAGCTCGGCATCGAACGGGGTGACCGGGTCGCCATCCACTCGGAGAACCGTCCGGAGTGGGTGTACGCCGACTTGGCGACGGAGGCGCTCGGCGGTGTCGTGGTGGGCGTCTATCCCACGAACCCATCCGCCGAGGTCCGTTACATGCTGCAGGACTCGGGAGCCACTGTGCTCGTCGCCGAGGATCAGGAACAGGTCGACAAGGTGCTGGCCGTCATCGACGAGTGCCCCGACCTCCGCCATGTCGTGGTGATCGATCCGAAGGGCCTTCGTCGATACGACCATCCAGCGTTGATCACGTTCGACGAGCTCGTCTCACGAGGTCGTACGGCCGCTGCCTCGGAGCCCGGCTGGTTGGAGACCCGGGTCGCCGAGGTGTCACCCGACGACATCTCGTGCATTGTGTACACGTCCGGCACCACCGGACCACCAAAGGGCGCGATGCTCACCCATCGCAACTGCCTGGCAGGCGCTGAGGCGTTCGTCGGCGCGATGGGCATCGACTCCACGACCACGGCCGTGTCGTACCTGCCGCTCTGCCACATCGCCGAACGGATGTGGACGATCTTCATCTCCCTGCTCTCGGGCGTCACGATCAGCTTCGCCGAATCCGTCGACACCGTGCAGCAGAACATCCACGAGATCGCCCCAACGTTCTTCGGTGCCGTGCCCCGCATCGCCGAGAAGATGCAGGCGTCGGTCGAGATCAGGGTGCAGGACGCAGCCTGGATCAAGCGCAAGAACTACGCCATCTGGATGAGGATCGGGCGACGACTCGCCGGCGAGCGCATCGAAAACGGGGGAACCCTGGCGCTGCGTTCGCGACTGCTCTACCGGCTGGGCAACGTGATGCTGTACCGGGCGATGCGGGAACGGTTGGGTCTGCGCAATGTCACGCACTGCATCTTCGGCGCAGCTCCTCCTGCGCCGGAGTTGCTCGAGTACTTCCACGCCATCGGCATCCGTGTCGTCCAGGTGTACGGCCAGACCGAGTGCGGCGGCGGTTCCCACATGCACCACGGCTGGGACATCGCCTACGACACGGTCGGCACGGAGTTGCCTGGCTACGAGTGCGCCATCGAACCCGAGACGGGCGAGGTGCTGCTCAGCGGCAAGGGCGTCTTCGCCGGCTACTGGCGCAAACCAGAGGCGACCGCCTCGACGGTGCGCGACGAGTGGCTGCACACCGGCGATCAGGGGACGATCACCGACCGTGGTCACCTGAAGATCGTCGGTCGCCTGAAGGACATCATCATCACGTCCGGCGGCAAGAACGTGTCGCCCGACTACATCGAGAACGAGCTCAAGTTCTCGCCATACGTCCGCGAGGCCATCGTCATCGGCGACGGGCGCAAGTACCTGTCGGCGTTGATCGGCATCGAGTACGACACCGTCGGTCACTGGGCCGAGCAGCGCGGCATCCCGTACACGACGTACCGGGATCTGAGCGCCAGGCCCGAGATCCGCGAGCTCGTCGACGACTGGGTGCTCGAGGTCAACAAGAGCCTGTCGCAGGTCGAGCAGATCAAGCGGTTCACACTGCTGACCAAAGAGCTCGATCACGAGGACGCCGAGCTGACGGCCACCCAGAAGGTGCGCCGCAGCGCCATCGCCGACAAGTTCGGGGAGCTGATCGAGGAGCTGTACCGGTGATCAAGTTCCTGCAGCTGCTCTTCCAGGGCGTCAGCCTCGGCATGATCTACTCGCTGATCGCGCTCGGCTTCGTGATCGTGTTCAAGGGCACGGGGGTGTTCAACTTCGCCCACGGTGAGTTCGTGATGGCGGCGGCCTACATCGTCGTGGCCATCACAGCTACCCAGCCGTACGGTCTCGCCGTGCTCGGCGCGCTCGCCGTGCTCGTGGTGATCGCCATGGTCGTGGAGCGGTTCGTGCTCAGGAAGATGATCGGGGAGCCGCTATTCGCCATCGTGATGGTGACGTTGGGGATCTCGATCATGGTCAGGGCGGTGGTCACCATGATCTGGGGCTACAGCGACAAGGGATTCGCCGATCCGATCGGTCCGGGAGTGTGGCAACCGCTCGACGGACTGGCGCTCGCCAAGACGGGCGTGTGGACCATCGGCGTCTCCGTGGCGCTGCTGGTAGCGCTGTGGTTCTTCTATCAGCGCACTCCGGCCGGACTGGCGCTACGTGCCACCGCAGCGCATCAGGAGGCGGCGATGGCGCAGGGCATCGACGTGCGACGAATGTTCGCCATGTCGTGGGCCATCGCCGGGCTGTTGGCCACGGCCGGCGGCATCTTCCTCGGCGCCTTCCCGAGGCAGGTCGGGCTGACGATGGGCTTCGTCGCCCTGAACGCCCTGCCGGCGATCATCATCGGCGGCTTCGACTCGCTGCAGGGTGCCGTCGCCGGCGGCGTCACCGTCGGTGTCATCCAGGTGATGTCATCGGGCTACCTGTCCGACTACGGCGGTGGACGCCTGCAGGACGTCATGCCGTACGTCGTAATGTTGCTGGTGTTGCTGGTGCGCCCCTATGGCATCTGGGG
>JACDHN010000287.1 GCA_013821025.1 Acidimicrobiia bacterium
GCCTATGCGCTGCGCCAGCGAACCCGACGCAGCCGACAGCAGCAACATGAGAACCGTCGCCGGCAACAGCGCGGTCCCTGCCCGCAAGGCCGACCAACCGGCGCCAACCTGCAGTTGGTAGGCGACCAGGAAGAACGACACACCGAGCGCGCCGTAAAGCAGCACCGTCGCCAAGTTCACGACAGTGAACGTGCGGTTTCGGAAGAGCACCGGTGGCACCAGCGGATCGTGGGTGTGCAGCATCCGCCGCACGAACGCCGCCATTGCGCCGACGGCGACCGCTCCGGTGCCGAGCACCGCAGCGTCGGTCCACCCACGGGGCCCAGCCTCGGTGAGCGCCCACGTGCTTGCGCCGAGACCCACGACTGCGAGCGAAGCGCCAACGAGGTCGAGTCCGCGAGCGGCGTGCGGATCCCGCGTCTCCGGTACTGCGGCGTGTGCGCAGGCGATGGCGATCGCAGCAACGGGCACGTTGATGAGGAACGCCCATCGCCATCCTGGTCCGTCGACGAGCGACCCGCCGACGAAGGGTCCGATCGCGCCGGCCACGCCTCCCAGCCCCGACCACGCACCGACGGCCGCAGCGCGATCGGACCGACGGAAACTCGCCTGCAAGATCGCCAGACTGCCCGGCGTGAGCAGCGCGCCACCGACGCCCTGCAGGATTCGTGCGGCGACGAGCACCTCGATGGAGGGCGCTGCCCCACAGATCAACGATGCCGCTGCAAACCACACCGTGCCGATCACGAAGACCTTCCGGCGCCCGAAGCGGTCACCGAGCGCGCCGCCGAGCAGGATCAGCGACGCCAGCGCCAGGAGGTAGCCGGTGAGCACCCATTGCAACGCCCCGATGCTTGCGTCGAGATCCTCCGCGATGCGAGGCAGGGCGACGTTCACCACCGTGGCATCGAGACTCGCCATCCCGCTCGCTGAGACCGTTGCCACGAGCGCAACGCGCCCCGTCGTCGACTGGAGGACGAGCCCCTCCGTCACGTCCTCTGCCACGGCGAGGCTCATTGGAGGCAAGCTAGCCGTGCTCACGAGTGATGTGGTCCGACGATCGCCCAGTCGCGTCGGTCGACGGTGGTGCTGATCTCGAGCGCCCCCCCGGGGTATGGCGCGTCGCAGAGCTCGCGGGGCGGCGAGTAGCAGCGAAGTCTCTGCATTACGGTTTCGTTACGGCATCGTGTTACGGTTCGGGTGTCAACAGCACGAACGGTTCGTGCACTCACTGAGGGGCGGCCCCGGAGAGCAGGACATGTTGCAGCGCAGTTGCGTCTTGGCGGACGAGACACGCCATCGTGTCGGTGGCGCCCGACCCACGTCCCTCAAGCGCGTGAGATAACGACGTCGCCTGGCGTGCTGTACCGCCAATGACGGGGTTGCGCAGCTGGAACGGGTGGTCGTCAATGGAACGACGGCTGCGGTGGCCATCGCCCTCAGGACGGGAAGGCGCCGAGCGACGTACGCTATGCGCGCATGCGACTGGCGTGGTCCCGGGTTGTCTTTCGGGCGCTGGTGCTGATGATCGTGCCGATCGGCTTGTTCGCATCGCCAGTGTCGATCGGCGCCCAGGGCGTCGCGGATGATGGGCCGGTGTACGTGATGCGCGTCACCGGCACGATCGATCTCGGGCTGGCGCCGTACGTCGACCGCGTGGTGAACTCGGCCGAGGACCACGCCGCCGCTGCGATCATCATCGAGATCGACACCCCCGGGGGTCGGCTCGACGCGGTCATCCAGATGCGCGACACGATCATCGATACCGAGGTGCGCACTGTCGCGCTGGTCGACTCGACGGCGTACTCTGCCGGGGCGCTGGTGGCGATCGCCTCCGATGAGATCTACATGACCCCCGGCGCGGTGCTTGGCGCGGCCACGCCGGTGTTGGGCGGCACCGGCGAGACCGCCGACGAAAAGACCATCTCCGCGGTGCGCGCCGCGTTCGAGTCGGCAGCGGAGGAGAACGGCCGCGATCCCGGGGTGGCAGGCGCGATGGTCGACACCCGCGTCGAGATCGACGGTCTCGTGACCGACGAGGAGCTGCTCACGCTCACCGTCTCCGAAGCGATCGAGGTCGGCTACGCCGACGGCGCCGTCGCCAACCTCGACGCATTGCTCGTCGAGCTGGGCCTCGACGACAACGAGGTGGTTGTGGTGCGGCTCGGGTTCGCCGAGCAGCTCGTCCGGTTCCTCACCAATCCGCTGGTCGCAGGGCTCCTCCTGCTTGGCGGGTTCCTGCTGATCGTCGGCGACTTCTTCAGCGGTGGGCTGGGGATCGTGGCGCTCGGCGGGCTCGCGATGTTGGCGGTCTTCTTCTGGGGGCACCTGTTCGCTGGTCTCGCGGGTTGGGAGGACATCGTGCTGATGTTGGTCGGGATCGCCTTGCTAGCGGTTGAGGTGTTTGTGCTGCCCGGGTTCGGTGTGGCGGGGATCCTCGGGCTGATCGCGCTCGGCGCTGGCGCGTTCATGGCGATGATCTACCGCGACTTCGACTTCGTCACGAGCGACGACCTCTGGCGTGCCGGACTCACGGTGGGGATCACCCTGGTGGCCGCGATGGTGGGGATCGTGTTGTTGATCACGTTGGTGTCGCGGCGCGGCGCGCCGAGCGGGCTCGTGCTGTCGACCCGGCTCGGCAGCGGTCAGACGCTCACACAGCGGACGTCGAGTGGGTGGCTCCGATGGTTCGGCGCTGAAGACCGGCTCGAACCCGATCGCATCGAACGACCGCAGGGCGGCGAGGCGAACGCCGAGTGGTCGCTGGTGGGATCGACCGGTGTGGCGGTGAGCGATCTGCGGCCCGGTGGCATTGTCGACATCGACGGTCACCGCATCGACGCGGTGACCTCCGGCGAATATCTTCCCGCCGGTGAGGCGATCGAGGTCATCCGCGACGACCGCTACCGACGAGTTGTCCGCAAAGTTCCCTGACCGAGAGGGTCCCGGCGCGCAGCTCCATCGGGACGGGCTACGGTCGACCGCATGGACTTCGGCACGACGGCTCTGATCATCGTCGGCGCAGCCGTGCTGCTGGTGTTGATCGTGTTCTTCTACTTCGTTCCGATTGGACTGTGGATCACCGCGATCTTCTCCGGCGTGAAGGTCCGCATCGGCACCCTCGTCGGCATGCGACTGCGCAAAGTGACGCCCGCCGCGATCGTTCGGCCGCTGATCAGCGCCACCAAGGCCGAGATCGACCTCGACATCGGGCAGATGGAGGCGCACTATCTCGCCGGCGGCGACGTCCAGCGGGTTGTCAACGCCCTCATTTCGGCCGACCGCGCCAACATCGAGCTGCCCTGGAAACGCGCTGCTGCTATCGATCTCGCCGGCCGCAACGTGTTGGAGGCCGTGCAGATGAGCGTCAACCCGAAGGTGATCGACACCCCGCGGGTGGCAGCCGTGGCCAAAGATGGCATCCAAATGGTGGCGGTGGCCCGCGTCACCGTGCGCGCCAACATCGACCGCCTCGTCGGCGGCGCGGGCGAGGAGACGATCATCGCCCGCGTCGGCGAGGGCACGGTGTCGAGCATCGGCTCGGCCGACTCGCACAAATGGGTGCTCGAGAACCCCGACGCGATCTCGACACGCGTTCTCGAGCGTGGCCTCGACGCCGGCACGGCGTTCGAGATCCTGTCGATCGACATCGCCGATGTCGACATCGGCCGCAACGTCGGCGCCGAACTGCAGACCGCTCAGGCCGAGGCCGACAAGAACATCGCCCAGGCCCGCGCCGAGGAGCGCCGAGCGATGGCCGTCGCCGAGGAGCAGGAGATGCGCGCCAAGGTTGTCTCGGCCGAGGCCGAGGTTCCCCTCGCCATCTCCGACGCGTTCCGCAGCGGCAACATCGGCGTCATGGACTTCTACCGCATGCAAAACGTCCAGGCCGACACCGAGATGCGCTCCGCCATCGCCGACGACCGCGACTCGTGACCACGAACAGGAACCGCGACAGCCAACCGCGAGCGGTCGGCCCCCGGGGC
>JACDHN010000063.1 GCA_013821025.1 Acidimicrobiia bacterium
CCGAGCGGATCGCTGGGCTGGGCGCTCATCCCGTCGGTACGGGTTTCTTGCTCAGCGTGATCGACGCCGGCGGCGTTGCGACCGGTGGTGTTTCGTCGACCACGTCGATGTGCACGATCTCCGGGGCAGCCTCCTCGATCGCCTGTTTCACGGCGTGCTGGAGCGTCACGGACGACGACGGACAGCCGTCGCAGCTTCCCAGCAAGCGCACATGGAGGACCCCCTCGTCCTCATCGATCCCGAGCACCTCCACGTCGCCGCCGTGAGAATCCATGTACGGGCGCACCGAGTCGAGCGCTGCCAGGACGCGGGTTTCGAGGTCGGATGGGTGGAGCCCGTGGAGGATCAGCAGGCTCCCCACGAGGTCGTCGGCGAGCAGCCGTTCGACATCGTCATCGTCGACGAGCTCGAGCACCCGCTCGAGCCCGCCGCCGTACAGATCGGTGACGAGGCCGATCGCCTCCTCGACCCGCTCCCAAACCCGCTGATCGAGCGACGACCGAAGTTCACCGAGGAGCACCTCGATGCGGTCGCCGACCGTGCGCAGATCGGGTGCTTCAGTCACTATCCCACCTCTGGGCGCTGCGCTCGCTCACTCTTCCTGCTCGGGCAGGCCGGTTGGAGAGTGGAGCTTCTTCAGCACCTTCCCCTTGCCGAGGTACATGTGGACGCCGCACGGCAGACACGGGTCGAAGCTGCGCACCGTTCGCATGATGTCGATCCCCTTGAACTTGTCGACGGGGTTCTCCTCGAAGATCTGCGTGTTCATGACCGCGTCTTCATACGGGCCGGGTGTGCCGTAGGAGTCACGCGGGTTGGCGTTCCACGGCGTCGGCGGGTACGGGTGGTAGTTGGCGATCTTGCCGCCCTTGATGACCATGTGGTGCGACAGGACGCCGCGGACGGCCTCGGTGAAGCCGCAGCCGATTCCTTCGTCGGGCACCTCGAAGGACTCCCACGTCTTGGTTTCGCCGGCACGCACGCACGCCAGCGCCTGCTCGCAGAAGTACAACGCGCAGGCGGCGGAGTAGGCCTGGAAGTACGTGCGGGCGCGGTTGCGTTCGATGGTGTTGGACCACTGCGGGATCTTCCACTCGAAGCTCACCTCGGGCTTCAGCGCCGTCTTCGGCAGGTTGATCTGCACGCTGTGGCCAGTGGCCTTCACGAAACCGCCGATGTCGACCAGGCCCGACAACGCCGTGGACCACAGGCGCGCAAGCGGTCCGCCGCCCGTGTCGAGGGCGAGGTGATCCTTGCCGTCATACCAGCGTGGCGACATGACCCAGCTGTACTTGTCGCCGAAGTCGCGCTTTTGCGGCTGGGGGTTCGTGTGCTGGTTCCACGGGTGGCGCCGGTCGACCGGGTTGCCGAGAGGGTCCTTGTCCACGAACATCTCCTGGTCCACCCAGTCGTCGTAGAACGACGAGCCGAGCAGGATGCGGATGCCCAGGTTGATGTCGACCAGGTCGTTGGTCACGAGCTTGCCGTCGACGATGACGCCCGGGGTCACGTACATGGCCTTGCCCCAGCGAGACATGTCCTTGTACTCGAAGTTGCACACGTCGGGATCCTGGAAGGCGCCCCAGCAGCCGAGCAGCGTGCGACGCAGGCCGACCTCCTCGTAGCCGGGCAGCGCCTCGTAGAAGAAGTCGAACAGGTCGTCGTGCATCGGCACGACCCGCTTCATGAACTCGACGTAACGCATGAGACGCGTGAGGTAGTCGGTAAAGAGCTGGATGGTGGCAGTGGTGCCGACGCCGCCCGGGTAGAGCGTGGACGGGTGCACGTGCCTGCCTTCCATGAGGCAGAACATCTCCCTCGTGTAGCGGCTCACCTGCAGCGCCTCGCGGTAGAACTCACCCGAGAACGGGTTCAGCGACCGCATGATGTCGCCGATCGTCCGGTAGCCGTGGTCCTCGGCATGGGGCGCCTCGGTGCGGTTGGCCTGCTCGAGCACGCCGGGGTTCGTCTCTGCGACCATCTTCTCGCAGTAGTCGACCCCGACCAGGTTCTCCTGGAAGATGTTGTGGTCGAACATGAACTCCGCGGCTTCGCCGAGGTTCACGATCCACTCGCCGAGATGGGGCGGTCGCACGCCGTAGGCCATGTTCTGCGCATAGCACGAACAGGTGGCGTGGTTGTCGCCGCAGATGCCGCAGATGCGGCTGGTGATGAAGTGGGCGTCGCGCGGATCCTTGCCCTTCATGAAGATGCTGTAGCCGCGGAAGATCGACGAGGTGCTATGGCACTCGGCGACCTTGCCCTGCCCGAAGTCGATCTTCGTGTAGATCCCCAGGCTCCCGACGATGCGGGTGATCGGGTCCCACGCCATCTCGACCAGGTCGTTGCCGTTCTGGCCGGCGGTTGCGTTTTGTTGCCGTGTGGTGGTGGCCATGTCGTCTACCTCCAGTTCTTCTTGTGACCGGTGAGCAGCTCATGACCGCGCTTCCGCCACTTGGGTTCCTTGTCGACTGTTCTCGCTGTCATACTTCGCAGGCCACGGATGGCCGAGCCGTAGAGGCCGCTCGCCGCCGTGGACACTCGGGCCCCGGGAGGTTCGTCCATGAACGGCATGAACTTGTCCGGGAAGCCCGGCATGGTGCAGCCGATGCAGATCCCGCCGACGTTCGGGCAACCGCCGACACCGTTCATCCAGCCCCGCTTGGGGACGTTGCACTTGACGACCGGACCCCAGCAGCCAAGCTTGACGATGCACTTCGGCGACCCGTACTCGGTAGCGAAGTCACCCTGCTCGTAGTAGCCGGCCCTGTCGCAGCCTTCGTGCACGGTCGCACCGAACAACCACTGCGGTCGCAGCGCCTCGTCGAGGGGGATCATCGGCGCCTGGCCGGTTGCCTGGTACAGCAAGTAGAGCAGCGTCTCGGACATGTTGTCCGGATGGGCGGGGCAGCCTGGGATGCACACGATCGGGATGCCGGCCTTCGACTTCCAATCCCATCCCAGATAGTCGGGCACTCCCATCGCACCCGTCGGATTGCCAGCCATGGCGTGGATGCCGCCATAGGTGGCACAGGTCCCAACTGCCACCACCGCCAGAGCCTTCGGCGTCAAGCGGTCGAGCCATTCACTCGTCGTCATCGGCTGGTCGGTGTCGGGGTTGTTCCCGAAACCGCACCAGTAACCCTCGGCCTTGATCGCCTCGTTCGGGATCGATCCCTCGACGACCAGTACGAACGGTTCGAGCTCGCCCCTGTCGGCCTTGAAGAACCACTCGAGGAAGTCGTCGGCGCCGCCAGTCGGACCGCACTCGAAGTCGATCAATGGCCAGTGGACCGCGATCTTCGGAAGCCCCGGGAGAGCCCCGAGCGCGATTTCCTCGATGCTCGGTTGCGTGGCGGCGGTCAGGGCGACGGAATCACCGTCACAGCTGAGACCGGCATTGATCCATAGGACATGGACGACGAGCTCGTCCTCTGGAGCTTCGGTTGGAGCTTCAGTTGGAGCCTCGGTTACGGACACGGCAGACCTCCATGTGTGCACGGCGAAGTTGCGTTATCAGGAGATACTTGCCGCCCCCAGCCCGTCCGTAAATGAGTGGCTTTTCCATCCATCCCGGCAACGGGTACCGCAAGCGTATGATCGAAACGTGGCCTGGGTGGTCACCGCCGCAGAACGGGGGTCCTTCAAGCAGTGCCGGCGCGCCTGGGATCTGGGCGCCCGCACACGGCGCGGGCTCGAACCGATCGCCTCGCCAGCGGAGGACGGCTCGGTCTGCGAGGCCCTCGCCGTGCACTACTTCCCCGGCATGTGGGCGTGGGACCGCGATATCGTCCGTCCCTTGGTGCTCAAGGCGGCAGGAGGCGCCGTCGCACTCGTCGAGCGCTACATGGACTGGGCCGCAGGAATCGATGAGTTCGAGCCGTTGCGGGTCGAGAGCGACTTCGACGCCCGCATCCCCGACCCCCGCGAACCGGGTTGCGACCTCGTGACCCCATCGGGTGAAGCGGTGCACTACCGGGGGCGCATCAACGCTCTCGTCGTTGATGGCCACGGCGTCCACTGGCTGCTCGTGCACCGGTTCGGGCAGTGGTCGCCGAGCGAGTCGCTGCAGCTGGACGAGTCCGTCGTTGCGGCCGGGTGGGCATGGGAGCGCGAGCACCTCGACGTCACGATCCAGGGTGTGCTGTTCAACGAGATCAACCCCGACGGCCAGTTCCGGCGGTCCGTGAGACGGCTGTCGCGCTTCCAGATTGCCGAAGCCGGCGAGCAACTGGGGTGGGAAGCCATCGACATGGTCGACCGTCGTCTGTCGGTGTACCCGACGCCGGCAGCGCACTGCAGGGTGTGCCCGTTCGTCGCGCCGTGCGTCGCCATGACCGAGCACGGCGACGCCGAGGCAGTGCTGGCCGACGCGTACGGGCCGCGACCTTCTGACGAGCCCACCGAGGGCCGTCTGGGTGGTTCGACATGGAGCTTGGGGCGCGGTGCGGCACCGCCGAAGTTCGGCGGTCGCTGACGTCGATCGAATACGTCGCTTGTTGGCCCGCTGCCTGCCGGCCAGCCATGTGAGCCACAATGGAGCGGGGGAACGGCACCGAGGGGTGAGCGCATGGAGAAAAAGACGGTCGGCGGACGATGTCAGTTCTCGACGGCGGCACCGCGGAACTTTCTGTACCCGGCGCTGCTCCTGCTCTTGGCCGAGGAGCCGCGCCACGGCTACCGCCTCGTCGACTCCCTGCTGCGCCTCGGTTTCGGGCCGGTCGACCGGCCAAGCGTCTACCGGGCCCTTGGCGACCTCAAGGGCGACGGGCTGTTGCGGTCGTGGTCGGCGGCGCCGACCGCCGGCTCGACGCGTCAGGTCTACGCAGTGACCACTGACGGCTTCGATGCGCTGGCGACGTGGATGGTGACCGTCGACGACGAGCGTGCCTTGCTGTCTGCCGTGCTCAAGCGATACGACTCGATCCTCGACGGCCAGGTGGACGACGACACCGACGCGCGGAGTGGCTGACCGCTGATCGGGTGTTCGATCAGACGGCGTAGGCGATGATGTCGGTGGCTTTGACGGAAGCCCAGACGTTCTCGCCGAGGCGGATGTCGAGGTCGACGAGTGCAGCGGCCGTGATCTCCGATGTCACGGCCAGCGTCCCCGCCAGCGTCACCCGTGCACGGTCGGCG
Organism: Acidimicrobiia bacterium; assembly: GCA_013821025.1. Classification (GTDB taxonomy): domain Bacteria; phylum Actinomycetota; class Acidimicrobiia; order Acidimicrobiales; family Ilumatobacteraceae; genus JACDHN01. The sequence goes on from JACDHN010000063.1 coordinate 5,140, forward strand.
TACTGGTCGATGTCGGCGACAGTGAGATGCCAGACGTTGCGGGCGCTGCCCTCGGGCTGATGGCGGTGTAGGGCGACGGCGTTGGGTCTGATCGTCGCGAAGGCCGGGCCGTCCTCCGCGTGGTCGGCGACGACGACGACGCCACCGTTCGGAGTGGTCAACGTGCGATCGGTGAGGGTGCCGGCGATGAGATTGAGGCCGACGAGGTCGGCGACGTAGCGCGAGCGGGGGTGGGCGGTGACGTCGGCGAGGGTGCCGGTCTGGATGATCCGGCCGGCCTCGAGCACGACGACGCGGTCGGCGAGTGCGTAGGCGTCCACTGGGTCGTGGGTGACCAGTAGCCGCATGCCGTCGAACGACTGAAAATGGCGCCGCAGGTCGCGCCGCACGGTACTGCGGGTGCCGGCGTCGAGCGCCGCGAGAGGCTCGTCGAGCAGGAGTACGCGCGGTTCGATGGCAAGGGCGCGAGCGAGCGCCACCCGCTGTGCCTGACCTCCCGACAGGTTTCGAGGGTGGTCGTCGGCGTACGCGTCGAGTCCGACGCGGGCCAACCACTGCCCGGCGATCCGGCGGGCTGCTCGCTTGTCGGTGCCGCGGGCACGGAGACCGAAGGCGACGTTCTCGAGCGCCGACATCGTCTCGAACAGCAGAAAGTCCTGGAACACCACACCGATCGAACGGCGCTCTGCGGGGACGAAGATCTCGGCGGCAGGGTCGTCTACCGGCTCATCGTCGACACGGACGTATCCCCGGTCGACGGCCAGAAGCCCGGCGATGCAGCGCAACACGGTGGACTTCCCGGCGCCGTTGGGTCCGAGTATCGCCACCAGCTCGCCGGGCTTGACGTCGAGTCGGGCATCGAGGTCGAGCGTGCCGAGGCGCACGCCGATGTCGACATCGAGCGTCAAGCGTGGCGGCCGATCAGTCCGGTCATCCCGCACCCGCGCCCGGGCCGCCACCCAGCCAGCGGTCGCGCAGGCCGACGAGGACACCGAACGAGACGGCGATGAGCAGCAGGCTCAGGATCAATGCGTCCTGGGGCTCGGACTGAAGTGCTAGATAGGTGGACAGCGGGATCGTACGGGTCGTGCCGGGGAAGTTGCCGGCGAACGTGATCGTGGCGCCGAACTCGCCGAGGGCCCTGGCCCACGCCAATACGGCGCCGGCGATCAACGCCGAGCGAACCGCCGGCAGCGTGACCCGCCGGAAGGCGTACCAGCGAGAGGCGCCGAGGGTGCGGGCGGCGGCGTCGTAGCGGCGGTCGAGCTGGCGGAGCGCAGCCTCGACCGTGAGCACGAGGAATGGCATGGCGACGAACGTCTGGGCGATCACCACCGCTGTCGTGGAGAACGGCAGCTGGATGCCGAACCAGCGGTCGAGGTATTGCCCGAACAGGCCCCGCCGTCCGAGTGCGAAGAAAAGGGCGACGCCACCGACGACCGGCGGCAGCACCATCGACAGGGTGCACAGCGCCCGCACGATGCCGCGCCCTGGGAAGTCCACACGTGCCAGCAGCCAGGCGAGGGGAACGCCGAACAGCAGCGACAGTCCCGTCGCCCAGAGCGAGCAGATGATCGACAGCCGCAATGCGGTCCGGACCGCTGGCTCGGACAGCACGTTCCACGTGTCGGCCCACGGCGCCCGCCACAGCAGGCCGACGAACGGCAGGGCGAAGAAGGCGATGGCGACCACCGCCAAGCCGAGCGCCGGCACGGGCAGGCGCCCCCTCCCGATCCGGCGTTCGTTCATACGGTGCGGTGCGGTGCGGTGCGGTGCGGTGAAGTTCACGGCGCCGAGAACCCGTACTTCTGGAGTTTCTCCTGACCGGCGTCGCTCAACACGTACTCGACGAAGGCTGCGCCGCCGTCGGGATTCGGGGCCTCGTCGGTCGTGGCGATCGGGTACTCAGGTGTGACGTTGACGTCGTCAGGGATCTCCACACCCTCTACCGTGTCGCCGGCGGCGATGACGTCGGTGGAATAGACGATCCCGGCGTCGGCCTCGCCGAGCGCCACCTTGTTGGCCACTGCCTTGACGTCCTCCTCGAACGAATCGGCTTCAACGCTGACGTCGGCGTTGTCGAACACCTCGGCCGAGTAGGCCCCGATCGGAACCTCGGGGGCGCACGTGACGACGATCAGGTCAGGGTTCTCGAGATCCGCCAGTTCGCTGATGTCGATCGGGTTCCCCGGCTCGACGGCGATCTCGAGGGAGTTCTTGGCGAACAGCTCTGGGTCGCCGGCGTTGTTGCCGGCCTCGGTCAACTTCGTCATGTTGTCCTGATCCGCCGATGCATAGACATCAGCAGGAGCACCTTCGTTGATCTGCGTCACAAGATCCGAGGAAGAGGCGAAGTTGAACGTCACTTCGGCGTCGGGATGCTCGGCGTTGAACGCATCCCCCATCTCCGTGAACGACTCGGTCAACGATGCCGCTGCGAAAACGGTCACGGCGCCCGAGAGCTCAGTCGAGTCGGATGCGTCGTCGTCGCCACAAGCGGTAACGGCCAACCCCAGGACGGACAGTGAGATCAGCGGGGAACGGAAGCATCTACTCATCGATCGAAGATTAGCCAGTTCCTGAGTAATTTTACTTCATCAACTCATGTGTTGCTCGATCGCTACAGTGAGCTCGTGGTGAGTCAACGAACGGCCCGACGACCTGCAGCCAGGAACGGGCTGAAGGGAGCAGTGTCCCGACATCAGCTCACTCTCGCCGAACACGCCTGTCTCACCGCCGCACATCAGGGGACGAGGCACGGATGGGCCATCGGCACGTTGCTGGCGCCGGACGGAGAGATCGGCCGGATCTGGAGCCTGACTCGACCGCTGACCTACCGAGCCATCGACTCCCTCGTCGAACGCCGATTCCTCACCCGCCGCGGCACGCAAGCCGGACCAGGTCGCGAGCGCACGATCCTGCACGTCACCGCCGCAGGGATCCGCGCCGTCGAGAGTTGGCTCGACACCCCCGTCGAACATCTCCGCGATGTTCGCACCGAGCTGTTGGTGAAGCTCACGTTCCGTCAACGGGCCGGGCTCGAGCTCGTCCCGCTGCTCAACGTCCAGCAGGAGCTCTTCTCGTCAACGATCGACGAGCTCACCACAGCCAGCTCGCACGACGACCTCGTCGACCTCTGGCGGCGTGAGAGCTCCCGGGCTGTCCGCCGGTTTCTCGACGACGCCCTTCACCCCGACCGCATCCCAGCACACAAGAGAGAAGGGGCCACGATGAGACTCAGCGCTCGCAACCAGCTCACCGCAACCGTCGCCGACGTCACCCACGGCGAGGTCATGTCGACCGTCAAGGTCACCCTTCCTGACGGTCAGCAGCTCACCGCTGCAATCACGAAGGACGCCGCTGTCGACCTCGATATCGCCTCCGGTGACAGCGTCCTCGTCATCATCAAGTCGACCGAGGTGATGATCGCCAAACCCGACTGACGCCCGGCACGTCGCGTGCCGTGCGGAGCAGGACTCCTGTCACGTTGACACTCCACTTTGACCGTTCGATAGTGGTGAAGAACAGCGACCACCCAAAGGAGCATGGCGTGGATCTCGAACGAGTCAAGAGCGAGTCGGCCCGGCTCGGCCTGTGGGCCCACGTGGCCACGGTCGGAGCAGACGGTGACCCCGACGTCGTCCCCGTGCATCCCTGCTGGCAGGGCGACACGATCTGGTTCATGACGGGAGCGACGAGCGTGAAGGCCCGCAACATCGCTCATCACTCCAACGTCGCAATGCACTGGCAGGTGACGGAGGCAGGCGACGGGCTCGAGGTGTGGGGGCCGGGCGAGATCCACACGGACGTCGACACGAAGAAGCGACTGTGGACCGGTGCGTTCGACTACGACCTCAACGACTTCGCGCCGGGCGGCCCCGAGGGATCACCTGACACGGCGTTCGTGTCCGTTCAACCGCAACGGGCTCTGTACCTGATCAACTTCGGCATGGGCGGCCGCGAGACCTGGTCGGCCTGACCGCGAGATCGGCGTCGACACCGCGTCCTATAGTTCGCCGCAGCCCCGAATCTGAACCAGGAGGACACTCATGCAGCATCGGAGAACCAAGGTTGCATCGGCTGTTGCTGCCGCCTGCGCGATCGGCGTCGGCGCCGTGGCCGTGGCCGACAACGGACGCCGCAGCGACCGGGAGGCGCTGACCGGGTTCGAGGAGGTTCCGGCGGTTTCGACGCCCGGCGTGGGCGAGTTCCGCACCTCGATCAACCGCGCTGGCGACCAGGTCCGGTACAAGCTGTCGTTCAGCGGTCTGGAGTCGGCGGTGACCCAGGCGCACATCCACTTCGAGAACGAGACGAACAACGGCCCAGTCATTGTGTTCCTCTGCTCGAACCTGACGGGACCGCCGCCGGGGACTCAGGCCTGCCCGGCCGCCGGCGGGACCATCAGGGGCACGATCACCGCCGACGACGTCGGAGGCGGCGGAGCGTCCCAAGGTCTGGCAGCGGGGGAGATCAAGGAGTTCACGAGAGCGATTCGCGCAGGAGCAACCTACGTGAACGTCCACAGCGTGGGACGTCCGGGCGGTGAGATCCGCGCCCAGCTCGGCGATGATCGCGACCACGACCACGACCACGACGACGACTGAACCTGCCGCCCGCCCGGCCCGTTGGATCAGGACCAGAATTTGGAGCACCGAGTCGTGCCAGATGGCGGCCATCGTCGCTCGCTCTTCCTCGCGTGCAGGAATAGAACCCGACGCTCCGCCGGCACCTAGGCCTGATCGGCGGCGGCTTGGATCGCGGCCACGTCGATCTTCTTCATGCCGAGCATGGCCTTCATGGCTCGCCGGGCGCGGTCCTCGTC
>JACDHN010000288.1 GCA_013821025.1 Acidimicrobiia bacterium
TCGGGAAACATCACCTCCAGGCTCAGCGGGTGGCGGGTGCACCAGAACTGTGCCCCCGGTGACGACCCCACGTTCTGCCACTACAACCACATCCACCTCAGCCTGTCTGTCGAGGGGTCGGAGATGCTCAGCACGTTCTGGACAGCACAACCGTCCGGGTGACCTGGTGATCACCTGGTCCGCAGGGTGACGGGTACGATCGCTTCGTGGAGATCGATCTCGATGCCGTCGAGCGCGAGCTTCGTGACGCCGAGGTGACGCTCGATCGCCTCGACGACGGGACGTACGGGACGGACGCCCCGGACGACGTCACGAACGAGCAGCGCCGCGACGACACGCCGGCGTACTCACCACCGGACGACGACCGACCCGCCCGCTGATCGAGTAGGTGTCCCTTCGTGAAGCGCTCCCAGCTCATCACCTTGGCCGCCGGCGGCCTCGGCGCCGGCGCCGCCATCACGGGGCTGGCCAAGGCGCTCGCCGACGTTCGGACGAAGCGAGCCATGCGCGTCTGGCGGATGACGGTGCGCAACACGTCGCGCTTCGTCGCCACCAAGGTGCGCGGCGTTGGCACGCCGGCCGAACGGCGCGCAGAGCTCGACGCTCAGTTCGCCATCCGTAGTGCCGAGGACGTGGCCAGGGAGCTTGGCAACATGAAGGGCGTCCTGATGAAGGTCGGCCAGCTCGTCAGTTACATCGCCGAGGGACTCCCCGACGAAGCTCAGCAGGCGCTGGCGGCGCTCCAGGCCGACGCCGAGCCGATGGCTCCGACGCTCGCCGCCCACGTGGTGACGAAGGAACTGGGGGCGCCGCCCGAGCGCTCGTTCGCCCGCTGGACCGATCTGCCCGTGGCTGCTGCCAGCGTCGGGCAGGTGCACCGGGCGTACACGCTCGACGGGCAGGACGTGGCCGTGAAGGTGCAATACCCCGGCATCGACGAGGCGATCGACGCCGACCTCGATTCGGCCGAGGTCTTCTACGGCATGTTCTCGGTGCTGGCCCTGCACGGCCTCGACCCCAAGGGCTTCGTCGACGAGCTGAGGGCGCGCATGCGCGAGGAGCTCGACTACGTCCATGAGCTGGCCAACCAGCAGGAGTTCGCCCGCTACTACGCCGGCCATCCGTGGATCAGGATCCCGGCCGGCATCCCCGAGCTGTCGACAGCGCGGGTGCTGACCACGGAATGGGTCGACGGCATGGCCTGGGAGCAATTCCTCACCGCTGCCGCCCCGGCGACGAAGCAACGGGCGGCCGAGGTGATCTGGCGATTCGCCCAACACTCGGTGCACCGCCTGCGAGCGTTCAACGGCGATCCCCACCCTGGCAACTACCGATTTCACCACGACGGCAGTGTCACGTTCCTCGACTTCGGCCTCGTCAAGCGTTGGGCCCCAGGGGAATGGGAGCGGCTGGAACCGAGCCTCGACGCCATCGTCGTACACCGCGATCCGGAGCGGCTCGTGCGCGCCATGGAACATGCCGGGTTCCTGCGCTCGGGACACGGGCTCCCCGCCGGCGCCGTGTACGACTACGTGTCGAGCCCCTACCTCCCGTACCTGCTCGACGAGTTCACGTTCACGAGGGCCTGGATGCGCGACACGTTGGCCACGATCTTCGACCTCGCCGGCCCGCATGCCGACGTGATCGCCAGGCTCAACATGCCGGCGAGCTTCGTGATCCTCGACCGTGTCGTGTGGGGCGTGAGCGCCATCATGGGCAAGCTGGAGGCCACCGGACCCTGGCGGGCGATGCTGCTCGAGTACCGTACGGGCACTGGGTCGGTCACAGAGCTGGGTGCCGCCGAGGCGCACTGGCTCAGCTCCAAGTCGCACTGACCACCGGCCCTGCCTACGCTGGCGGTGTGGCAACGGCGACGCTGTGGGACACGGCGGTCGGCGTCGGGCACCTGGCCTGGTGCTCGCGCCAGCTGGGCTCGCTGCTCGGGGTCTGGGCCCGTGACGATGGCACGCCCGAGCTGGCCCGGATGTTCGGAACCATGTCGAACCATCACGCCGAGTGGGCGGCGGCATGCACGGCCCGGCTGCCGACGGTCAGCCACTCCGACGGGACGTCGTGGACACCGGAGCGGTTCGTCGCCGCCCCCAACATCGCCGACGAGGCGTTGCTGACGAGTAGTGCGGGGGCCACCGGCGCCGACGCTCGCCGGCGGGTCGCCGAGCGCTTGCCGTTGCTTGTCCGCGACCGGGCGAGGCAACAGCGAAAACTCGTCGACGGGGTGCTCGACGAGCCGACCACCGATCTGCTCGACACGTTGATCGCCGGCGTTGAGACGCACCTCCTGATGCTGCGGCGCGGGCAGGATGGCCTGCATGGTTGACCAGACGATCTTCGACACGGTTCGCTCTTACGCGGATGCCTGGGCAGCCGGCGATCTCGTCGGCGTGCTCGACGCATACCACGACGACTTCGTGCTGCACTACTTCGGCGAGAGCGACCTGGCCGGCGATCATGAGGGCAAGGACGCAGCGGTGACGGCACTGGTCGCCGCCACCGAGCGCACTGCCCGGCGGCTGCTGGAGGTGGAGGACGTGCTCGCCGGCGAGCGCTTCGGGGCGATCATCGCTCGCGAGGAGGTCGGCGTCGACGACCGTCGCGTCATCCGGCGAGTGTTGGTGTTCACCGTCGCCGATGACCAGCTGGCGGAATGCTGGTTGTACGACGAGGACCAACGAGCGATCGACCAGCTGTGGAGCGTTCATCATCCATAAGGTCTGGTTCGTGGACCATGAGGTGAGCCAGCGGCGGGTCGGCACGAACGGGATCGAGCTCGACGTGCACGAGGCCGGGCGACCGGGCGACCCGGTGGTGCTGCTCCTGCACGGATTCCCCGAGTGCGCCTACTCGTGGCGTCATCAGATGGGCCCGCTCGCCGATGCCGGCTATCACGTGCTCGCCCCCGACCAGCGTGGCTACGCAGGATCAGACGCCCCCGACACGGTAGAGGCGTACCACGTCGACCACCTGGCCGGCGACCTGCTGGGACTGCTCGACGACGCCGGCGCCGCACAGGCCACCGTGGTTGGCCACGACTGGGGAGCGCTCGTGGCGTGGGACATGGCAAGGATGTTCCCAGAGCGCATCAATGCGCTCGTGGCCGTCAGCGTGCCGTACACGCCGTGGCCGGCGCCGCCCACCGCCGTGCTGGAGCACATCTACGGTGACGACTTCTTCTACATCCTCTATTTCCAGGACGTCGGACCGCCAGAGGCCGAGCTCGAGACCGACGTGCGTGCCAGCCTGCACCACATCCTTTGGAGCGCCAGCGGCGAGAACTTCCCCCGCAGCGGCGTCGAGCGCCTGCCTGCCATCGGTACGGGCTTCCTCGACGTGGTCACGGCCCCCGACGACACCGCCGTGCTTCCTGGCTGGCTGACTGCCGCTGACCTCGACGTCTATGTGCAGGCGTTCGAGCACAGCGGCTTCTTCGGTCCGATCTCGTGGTATCGCAACCTCGACGCCAATTACACCGCCACCGAGCACCTCTCGGCCGACCGAATGATCATGCCGTCGTGTTTCATCGCCGGATCGAACGATCTCGTGATCCACGGCCGGCCCGAGCGCCTCGCATCGATGGAGGCCAACGTGCCAGATCTGCGCCGGTCGGTGATCCTCGACGGCATCGGCCACTGGACTCAACAGGAAGACCCGGACGGGTTCAACGAGGCGCTGCTCGGCTTCCTTGCCGATCTCGCGGACCTCGACGACGCTTCCGCCAGGCGCTGAGCGCGTCAGCGCTGCGGTGGTGTGCCGCGTCGGGCGTTGAACGAGCGCACGGCCGGCCTGCGCCAGACACCGGCGACAGCGCCGCTCGGCGGCCAACTCCCCTGACGGCTATAGGCCCACCACTCGAACGGGTTGGCGTAGTAGGCGTACGTCTCCACCACCTTGATCACCGGGCGACGGCCTCTGGCGAGCGCCACGGCAAGCC
>JACDHN010000064.1 GCA_013821025.1 Acidimicrobiia bacterium
CCGCCAGGTGCTGACCGACAACGGTGTCGACGGGGAGAACGCCCGCATCCAGGAGCTGACGACCGCCGAGGCGCGACGGCTGAAGGTGGAGGTCAAGGAACAGACCGAAGCGGTGCGCGAGGCTGTACGCAGCGACCTCGCCGCGGCGTCGGGGGTCGAGAGCAACGATGTCGACGTGCGCGCCGTCAGTGCCCGTTGGGGCGAGACGGTGACGGAGTCGGCGATCCGCGCCTTGGTCGTGTTCCTCGTGCTGATCGTGTTGTTCATCACCATCCGCTTCCAGTTCTTGATGGCTGTGGCGACGATCGTGGCCATGGTGCACGACGTGCTCGTGTCGGTAGGCGTGTACTCCGTTTTCGGTTTCGAGGTGACACCGGCGACGGTGATCGCCTTCTTGACCATCCTCGGCTTCTCGCTGTACGACGGCATCGTCGTGTTCGACAAGGTGCGTGAGAACCGGGTCCGCTACGGCACGTCGCACCTCAGCGAGGCCGACATCGACAACATCTCGATGAACCAGGTGCTGATGCGATCGCTGAACACGAGCATCGCCGCCGTGCTCCCAGTGATCGCCCTGCTCGTAGTCGGCGATGTGATCCTCGGCGCCGAGAACCTACGGGAGTTCTCGTTGGCGCTGTTCGTCGGGATCCTGACAGGGGCGTACTCGTCGATCTTCATCGCCACGCCCCTGCTGGCGATGATGAAGACTGCCGGCGGTTGGAGTCCTCGCACCCGCAGCGACCACGCCACCGGCGAAGAGCTGCGCCGCCTCGTGAAGGGTGCGAGCCCTGGCAGCAAGCGTTCGATGGCCAGGACGAGGAGCGCCGCGACCGTGCCTGCACCGACAGAACAGCACATCGACAGCGACACCGGCGCGACGAGCCCCGCAAGACCAGTCGCCGGCGCCAGTGTCGGCGTCGGCACCTCGCTCAACCACCCTCCCCGTCCCAGAAAGAAAAAGCGCCGCTAATCTCGGCGCATGAGCCCTGATTCGAGGGTCGACGCCTCAACCAGCGCCTCGAGCTCGACGAGCGGATGGCTGGATCCTTTGGTACGTGAGATCCGCGACTACCCGCGCCCCGGTGTCACGTTCCGTGACATCACGCCTCTGCTCGGCGACTCCGCCGGTTTCGCCAGGGCCATCGACGAGCTGGTCGACCGATTCGTCGGCGAGACGGTCAACCGCGTGATCGGCATCGAGTCGCGAGGCTTCATCCTCGGTGCGCCTGTCGCCTACCGGCTCGGAGCCGGGTTCGTGCCGGCGCGCAAGGCCGGCAAGCTGCCATGGGCCGTCGTGCGCGAGGCGTACGAGTCCGAGTACGGATCGGAGAAGCTGGAGCTGCACCGCGACGCCATCCATCCCGACGAGCGGGTACTCGTCATCGACGACGTGCTGGCGACCGGCGGCACGGCCCGCGCCGCCGCTCACCTCGTCGAGGCGCTGGGCGGGGTCATCGTCGGTATCGGCGTGATGATCGAGCTGGCAGAGCTCGACGGTCGCAGCCGGCTGACCGGCCACCGGGTGGAGAGTCTGGCGGTGTACTGAGCCATGGGCACGGTGGATCGGGTCCTGCCCTGGCGCCGCCAGCAAGAGGCGTCACCGAGCGAGCTCGTCCCGTTGCTCGCCGCCTACCGGCGCCACCATCCCAAGGCGCCGTTCGCCATGATCGACTCGGCTTACAAGGTTGCCGCCGCGGCGCATCGCAACCAGCGCCGGTCCAGCGGCGAGAGCTACATCAACCATCCGCTGTCGGTCGCTGCCGTCGTCGCCGAGATCGGCCTCGACGAGATCTCCATCACGTCGGCGCTGCTGCACGACGCGGTCGAGGACACCGACATGACGTTGGCCGACGTGGAGGAGGGTTTCGGTCCTGATGTCGCCGCCATCGTCGACGGCGTCACGAAGCTCGACCGCATCCAGTTCGACTCCCGGGAGGCCCGCCAGGCGGCCACCATGCGCAAGATGCTCGTGGCGATGGCCCGCGACCTGCGGGTGCTGGTGATCAAGCTGGCCGACCGGCTGCACAACATGCGCACCATCGCCGCCATGCCACCCGAGAAGCAGCAGCGCATCGCCCAAGAGACGATCGACATCTACGCTCCGCTCGCTCACCGGCTCGGCATGCAGGAGCTCAAGCAGCAGTTGGAGGACCTCTCGTTCGCCGCCTTGCACCCCAAGCGCTTCGCAGAGCTCGACCATCTCGTGCGCGTGCGGTCACCAGAGCGCGAGGTCAACTTGGCTCTGGCCCTCGCAGAGGTGCGTGCCCGGCTGTCGGAGCTGCGCATCGACGCCGAGGTCACGGGTCGAGGCAAGCACCTGTGGAGCATCTACGAGAAGATGGTCGTCAAGCATCGCGAGTTCGACGACATCTTCGACCTGATCGCCATCCGCGTCATCGTCGATTCCATCAAGGACTGCTACGCCGCTCTTGGGTGCATCCACGGTCGTTGGCGGCCCGTCGTGGGGCGCTTCAAGGACTACATCGCCATGCCCAAGTTCAACCTCTACCAGAGCTTGCACACGACAGTCATCGGGCCGTCCGGCAAGGGCATCGAGGTGCAGATCCGGTCGCGGGAGATGCACCAGCGGGCCGAGTGGGGTGTGGCCGCCCACTGGGCGTACAAGGACGGCTCTCCTCGCGATGACATCGACTGGCTCAACCGGATCATCGACTGGCAGGCCGAGGTCAGCGATCCCGCCCACTTCATGGAGGGTCTGAAGACCGACCTGGAACAGGACGAGATCTTCGTGTTCACACCCAAAGGTCGCGTCATCACGCTGCCGGTGGGTTCGACCACCGTCGACTTCGCCTACGCCGTGCACACCGAGGTCGGCCACCGGTGCATCGGCGCCCGCCTCAATGGCCGGCTCGTGGCGCTCGACCACCAGCTCACCAGCGGTGACACGTGCGAGGTGGTCACGGCCAAGGTCGACACGGCGGGGCCTTCGCAGGACTGGCTGAGCTTCGTCGCCTCACCGCGCGCTCGCAACAAGATCCGCCAGCGGTTCAGCCGAGAGCGACGCCTCGACATGATCGAGACCGGACGCGAACAGCTTGCCGACGAGTTTCGCCGCGAGGGCCTGCCGGCGCGCCAGATCTGGAAGTCGGACCACTTCAACGACGTCATGGTCGAGATGAGCTACGTCGACACGGATGCGCTGCTGGCGGCCATCGGTGAGAACCACGCGTCGGCCCGCTCCGTCGCCCAGCGCATGGCCAAGCGTTACCGCAGCGGAGGAGACGACGACCAGCTCCCGGCAACGGCGCTGAGGCCGCGGCGGTTGCGCGCGACGGCGAGCGACACGTCGCATGGCGTACACGTGGAAGGCCTCGACGACGTGCTGGTGAGGATGTCGAACTGCTGTACGCCGGTACCCGGTGACGACATCATCGGCTTCGTCACGAGGGGCCGCGGGGTCAGCGTGCACAGGGCCGACTGCGCCAACGCCGTGTCGTTGATGTCAAACCAGCCGACGCGGCTCATCGACGTGGACTGGGACGACGAACGACCGGCGGCGATCTTCCGGGCGGCGGTGCAGGTCATCGCCATCGACCGCTCGCGCCTGTTGCGAGACGTGGCCAACGCCGTATCGGATCACCAGGTCAACATCGTCGCCTCGTCCACGGTGACGGGCGACGACCGGGTGGCGATGATGGGTTTCGAGTTCGAGCTGGCCGACCCCAAGCACCTCGACTCGGTTCTGCGCACAATCAGGAACATCGACTCGGTGTACGACGCCTACCGTCTCGTCCCAGGGGGTCAGCGGCCGACGGATACGGCCGACGAGGATCCTTCGGCCGCTGGCTAGCCTCGTCCTCCGTGCCCGAATTTCGGACCACCCCCGGATTCCGTGACCTCCTGCCGCCGGCCTCGACGCGTCAGCGGGCGTTCGTCGACGTGTTCGCAGGTCTGGTCGAGCGCGCCGGCTACGACCTCGTGGTGCCTCCGATGCTCGAGGACATCGGCGTGTTCGAGCGCCTCGGGAAAGCGACCGATGTGGTCACGAAGGAGATGTACGATTTCGTAGACAAGGGTGATCGTCACGTCGTCATGCGCCCCGAGCAGACGGCGAGCTTGTGCAGGGCGTTCGTCGAACACCGCCCGCCGACGCCGTGGAAGGTGTGGTACGCCGGTCCGAACTTTCGCTACGATCGTCCCCAACGCGGGCGCTACCGGCAGTTCGACCAGGTCGATGTCGAGGTGCTCGGCACCGACGACCCAGAAGCCGACGTCGAGGTGATCAGTCTCGGATGGCGCTTGTACGAGCATCTCGGCCTGCGCCAGGTGACGCTCGCCGTGAACTCCCTCGGCGCCGGCGACGACAAAGCCCGTCACCTCGAGGCGCTCACGTCGTTCCTCAGCCAGCATGCAGGCGACCTCAGCACCCTGAGCCGCGACACGCTCGCTCGCAACCCGCTGCGGGTCCTCGACTCCAAGCGTCCAGACGACGCAGAGATCGTCGCCGCGGCGCCCACGATCGACCAGTTCTGGAGCGATGAGTCTGCTCGCCACTTCGACGCCGTGCTGGCGGGTTTGCGCGCCATCCGGATCCCGTTCGTCGTGCAGCCGCGCCTCGTGCGCGGTCTCGATTACTACGTCCGCACGGCGTTCGAGTACGTCGGCGGAACCTTGGAATCGGCGCAGAACGCGCTCGGCGGCGGCGGCCGCTACGACGGCTTGGTCGAAGCGCTGGGTGGACCGCCCACGCCCGGGGTCGGCTTCGCCCTCGGCGTCGACCGGACGCTGCTCGCCTGCGACGACGAGGGCGTGTTCCCGCCACCGTCGCGCTCGGTCGACGTTTTCGTCGTGGACACGACGGGTGGCCGGCACGCCACGGTGCTCGCTGATCGGCTACGCGCCAGCGGCTGGCACGTCGAGCGCAGCTTCGACTCTCGCAGCATGAAGTCGCAGATGAAGTCCGCCGACCGCAGCGGCGCCGAGGTGGCCGTCATCATCGGCGCCGACGAGGCGGCCTCCGGTACGGCCGTGGCACGCCCGCTGCGTACCGACGCCGATCAGAGCACCGTGGAGCTCGACGTCCTCGAGCAGCATCTCGATTCGATCCTCACCACCGTTGCGCCGGTCCGAGACGCATCCCGATGAGCGCCCCCGACTACAGCACCGCTCTGCGATCCCATCGCTGCGGCGACCTGCGCCCTGAGCACATCGGCCAGCCGGTCAGCCTCACCGGCTGGGTCGGCCGGCGCCGCGAGCACGGGGAGCACCTGGCGTTCATCGACCTGCGCGACTACTCGGGCACCATCCAGTGCGTCGTGGCCGAGCAGGTCGATGCCCGCAGCGAGTACGTCATCCGCGTTGAGGGCATGGTGAGGGCGCGACCAGACGGCACCGTCAACACGAACTTGCCGACCGGTGATGTCGAGGTCGGCGACTGTCACGTCGAGGTGCTGCGCACGGCCGAGCCGCCGCCGTTCCCCATCGACGCCAGAGCCGACGGAGTGGATGAGGGCACGCGCCTCGAGTACCGCTACCTCGACCTGCGCCGGGCGCGCATGCAACGAAACCTGCGCCTACGCAGCGCTGTCAACTCGGCCGTGCGCACGTCGATGGAGGCACAGGGTTTCGTCGAGGTGGAGACACCGATGCTGATGCCGTCCACGCCGGAGGGCGCCCGCGAGTTCCTGGTGCCGTCGCGAAAGGGGCAGGGTGCGTTCTACGCCCTGCCCCAATCGCCCCAGTTGTTCAAGCAACTACTGATGGTGGCGGGCGTCGATCGCTACTACCAGATTGCCCGCTGCCTGCGCGACGAGGACCTGCGCGCCGACCGCCAATACGAGTTCATACAGCTCGACATGGAGATGAGCTTCGTCGAGGTCGACGACGTGCTGGCGGCGATCAGCGAGTCGGTCCTGGCGGCGACGGGGGCCGTCACCGGCGAGCGGCCGGGCGAGATCGGCCGTTTGACGTGGCACGACGCCATGAACCGCTTCGGCAGCGACAAACCCGACCTGCGCTTTGCCATGGAGTTGATCGAGCTCACCGACCTGTTTGCCGACACCGGGTTCAAGGCGTTCGCTGGAGCCGAGGCCGTCAAGGGCTTGCGCGTCGAGGGCGGCGCCGGCGAGTTCGGGCGTAATCGGCTCGACAAGCTCACGGACCGGGCCAAGTCGCTCGGGGCGAAGGGACTGGTGTGGATCAAGATCGGGTCGGGCGGTGAGCTCGAGTCGCCGGTCGCCAAGTTCCTGTCCGACACCGAACAGGCGGCGCTCGTCGAGCGCACCGGCGCCGGCGAAGGCGATCTACTGCTCATCGTCGCCGACGCGTGGCCGACGGCCTGCGAGGTGTCCGGCCAGCTGCGCAACGACCTGTGCCGACCACCAGTCCACCAGGGCCCGTACCAGTTCGTTTGGATCGTCGACTTCCCGCTGTTCGTCGGCGTCGACGACACGTCCGGGAGGCCACTGCCCGGCCACCACGCTTTCTGCATGCCCAATCCCGATGACGTCGACCGCCTCGAGTCCGATCCCATGTCGGTGCGGGCGCTGGCCTACGACCTGGTGCTCAATGGATGGGAGCTGGGATCTGGCTCGATCCGGATACACGATGACGCCCTGCAGCGGCGTGTGTTCCGTCAGCTCGGCATCTCCGATGAGGACGCCGACCGCAAGTTCGGCTTCTTCCTCAACCCGTTCCGCTACGGCGCCCCACCGCACGGCGGGTTCGCCTTCGGGCTCGACCGGCTCGTGGCGATCCTGGCCGGGGAGGAGAACATCCGTGAGGTGATCGCCTTTCCCAAGACCCAGTCCGGTAGCGACCCGATGACCGGAGCACCGTTCGCTGTCGACCCCCACCAGCTAGCCGCCCTCGGCCTGCGCATCGTCCCGGAGTAACCCGATGGGCGATTGCCTCGCCGAATTCGCGTTCCGTGATGATCGAATCTCGCGGTCGGCCGGGTCGTTCTTCCTGTGGCGTGAAGTTAGCCGGGGCGGATGCTCCGCTCTTGCCGGTGACGTCGTCGTGGCTGACGGGTGCGGAGCGTTATCGGTCGGTTGCGTTCATGACGCAGAAGTCGTTGCTCTCAGGGTCCAGCATCCAGGTGTGGCTGTCGAACCGTTCCTTGACGGTCGCTCCGAGGGCGACGAGTCGTTCGACTTCCGCGTGCTGGTCCGTCGAGTCGATGTCGAGGTGGACGGGCGTCTTTGACCGCTGCTCGAGTTCGACCTTTTGAAAGCAGATCTCCAGGTTCGGGCCGTCGAGGATGACTCCGGGGTCGGTCTCGGGTGTGTATCCGAGTGAAGCGAGCCGGTCGATCTCGTCGTCGTCGTAGGGCCGAACTTCGAACTCGTCCAGCGCGGCTGCCCAGAAGCGGGCGAGTGACGACGGCGTCTCGCAGTCGACGACGATTTGCTTCAGTCTGGCCATGCCGTCAGTCGCGCTCACCCCCGTGGGCTGCTCGGTCCGTGGTGTCGGCGGTGAGCGCGTGGTGTTCGCGTACCCGCCCGGATGGGCCTTCAGCCGGTCCACCCACCGCGGGTCAATCACCCGGTTGTCGTCGGTGACGGTGGGCACCGCCGGCGGACCACCCTCGCGCACCCACTTGGAGATCGTCGCCGGGTGATACCCGGTCGCGTCAGCGATCCTTGACCGACATGCCCTGGCGTCTCATCGCCAACAACTCCAGCGGGAGAGCGGCGGTGGGCCATGACCCAATGCCGCGAGAAGACCTGGTGGCCGATTAGGTGCTCGAACTGTCAGCACTATATGAGCCCATTGGCGTTGCCTGGATAGTACGAACTGACGTACGATGAGAACATGGATGAGCGGTCCATCGAAGCGTTGCAGACATCGCTGGCTGGTGTATGTGGTCATGTCAACGCCCAACACGCGCAGCTGGTTCGGCTCGCCGAGAAGGCGCTCGCAGGGGATGGCTGGAAACAGATCGGCATCCATTCGCCAACCCATTGGCTGGCCTGGCAGGCCGGCATCTCCACCGGCACTGCGCAGAAGATCCTCGCCGTCGCCAAGGGGGCCGAGATGCACCCGCAGGTGATGGCGGCGTTCGACGCCGGAGAGCTGTCCCTCGACCAGGTGGCCCTGGCGGCGAAGGCACCGGCCTACACGGACGCTGAGATCTGTGGGCTGGCGAAGTTGCTGACCGTGCAACAACTCTCCATGGTGGTGCGCAAGTACCCGTTCACCACCGATGAGGAGATCGCTCGCCGTGCCGCCGCCGCCGACGGCGACACGCCCCTCGAGGTATCGGCGCCCGAACCCTCACCGGGGCCGGTGGCTGGGTCATCGGTGTCGATGGGGGTTGACGCCGACGGTGTCGGCCAGGTTCGTGGCGTCCTGGCGCCGGACGAGTACCGGGTGTTCGAGACAGCGATGCGCGAAGCCCGTGACGCCCTGTTCCACGGCCGAGACCCGGATGTCACCTGGGCGGACGCCCTGATCGAGATCTGCCACCGCTCGTTGGACACCGTGGCTGAGCCGTCACGGCGGGATCGGTTCCGCATCAACCTGTACGTCAACGTCGACGGCACCACCACCTTCGCTGACAACTGGCGGATCCCCGACCCGATCCGCCACCGGCTGTTCTGTGACGGCACCATCACCGCTGTCGGTCTGGTCGGTGGCGTCCCGGTCAATGTCGGCCGCTCCCAACGCATCGTCCCCGACCGCACCCGGCGTCTGGTCGAACATCGTGACTTGGGCTGCCGGGTGCCTGGCTGTTCCCAGAGCCGTTGGGTGCAGGTGCATCACATCATCCACTGGGACGCCGACAACGGGCCGACCGAGACCTGGAACCTGATCTGTCTCTGTCCCAGACATCATCGCCTGCACCACCAAGGACGACTCGGCATCACCGGCAACGCCGACCTCACCACCGGCACACCGGGCGCCGTCGTGTTCACCGACATCCGCGGCAGCCCATTGAAACCCGCTGCGGATCCGGCCGCACCCACGAGCCCACCACCCGAACCGGCCGGTCGGTACGTGCATCCGCTCGGCGAACGCCTCGACCGCCGGGCCGTCCACTTCAACGAACCCCACCCACGCCGCGCCAGCTGACGCTGTGCGAATCAGGAACCGGACACGGTGTGCAGGCGCTGACCGGTCTCGGTCATGACCTGTTTGACGCCCTTGACCTTGAGCAGGCGATCGCTCAAACGGCCGACCCGGTTCCAGCGGGGATCGACGTCGAGCACAACGGTGTCGCCGTCGAGGCGCACCTGCCGGAGCTCCTTCGCCCCCGAGGCCTCGGTATCCGATGTCACCGCCAGCAGCACCCGTCCGACGGTGGCGAGGCGGGCCGGTGAGATGCCGTCGGGGTTGTGCAACTCCGTCCACAGCGATCGCCCCCAGCGCATGACGTCCTGACGGCGGCTCCATGCCACCGTCAGGATGGCGGTGCGGCTGAGGGGGTTCATGAGGGTCCGGAAGAGGCGGAGCATCGGCTCATCCTCGCGCGGCGAGCACCCTAGGACTGCTCGGTCAGTTGACCAGGCCGCACGCCGTCGTCAGGTACTCGTACAGCTGATCCTGCTGGTCGGTGGGTATGGGGATGTGATAGCCGATCCCGTCCGCATCGCCGACTTCTATGTGGACCGGGAACACGAATGGCTGCTTCGACTCACCGAGGGCGTGCCCGTCGCATCTCGCAGGGCTGATCACGATGGGCAACACCGCCTCGGCGTCGTTCGCTGCGAGCTCGATCGGGAGCCCGTCGCCGACGATGCGGTAGAGGACACTGCCACGAACATCGCTCACCACGATCGGCTCGTCGGTCTCGAGTCTGCGAAACGTGATGTCGGCCTCCAGGATCGGCCCACCTTCTGCCTCGACCTGCTCGATGGACGCCAGACCGACGTCGACAGCTGCGGCGATCCTGGCGATGTCGCACTCTCGTTCGTG
>JACDHN010000065.1 GCA_013821025.1 Acidimicrobiia bacterium
ACGACCGCGGGAGGCGCCGGGCAGTTGAGTGGGTCGGGAGAACCGCCCTCGCCATTGAACGTCTGGCCGGTGTTGACCTCGCCGAAGCTGGCCATCATCGCCGCCCATGCGAACTCGTCGTACCTGACCCCGTCTCCGATGAGACCGAGCGACCCGCCTACGGGTCCCGATCCGTTCTCCATGACGCCGATGTCGGTGGAGGCGATTCCGACTGCTGGCCCGTTCGTCGCCGTGAACCCGCCCTCGTAGCTGAGGAACTGCTCCACGCCCGCTGCGGCGTTGACGAGGGCCACACCATCGGGCGAACCGTTCTGCAGCCCAACCGCAGTCACCGATGCCGTGCCGATACCGCCGGCCTGGTCCGTCAGGACCCCCGAGAGATTGATCGTGCCGTACGACGTCCCGCCCGTTCCGTTGTACAGCACCAGCGACCAGCCGGCGAGGTCGAGGCCGGCCGGGCCAGCGATCTCGATGGCCTCTCCTGTATCGGTGCCGGAGTTGTCGTAGTGGATCTCGTTGATGAACACGGCGCCGTTGGCAGGGGCGAATGCGCTGACCTGCGTTTGGGGCAGCGCCACGGCGGTGACGCTGACGAGTGCCGTCGCTGCGGTGGTGCCGGCGAGCAGGAAGGGACGATGGGTCATGGTGGTCGACTCTAAGGGCTCGTCAGCCGGGGCATTTCTGCCTTCGGGTGACGACGAGGTGAACATTTCACCCACGACGCCTGGTCTGGTTTGCGCCCACCACCACCTCTATTCTGCGCTGGCCAGGGGCATGCCGGCACCGCCTCGAACACCCCGTGAGTTCTCCGAGATCCTGGAGCTCGTGTGGTGGCGGCTCGATCGCGCCCTTGATCTCGAAATGCTGCGGTGGTCGGCGATGCTCGGCGCGCTCGAGGCCCTCGAGTCGGGGTGCACGGCGCTGATCGACCACCACGAGTCGCCGGAGGCTATCGAGGGGTCGTTGTCGGTGATCGCCGATGCCTGCGCCGAGGTCGGCGTCAGGGCGTCGTGCGCCTACGGCGTGACCGACCGGCATGGTGGCGGGCGTGCCGGTGGCATCAGTGAGGGTGCCAGGCGAGGATTGGACGAGAACGACCGTTTCCTGGCTGGCGGTGGACAAGGGATGGTCGGCATGCATGCTGCGTTCACGTCCTCCGACGACACGATCGCAGCCGCCGCCGAGTTGGCGATCCGGCACGGCGTCGGCGTGCACGTTCATGTGGCCGAAGGCCCTGCCGATGCGGACGCTCCCGAACGGTTGCGGCAGCACTCGAAGCCGGACTGGCTGCTGGTCCACGGCGTGCACCTGGCCGACGACCACGGGCTGGCCGGCACGATCGTGCACAACCCGAGGTCCAACATGAACAACGCCGTCGGCTACGCCCGCCCGAGCCGGTTCGCCAACCCCGTGGCGCTCGGCACCGACGGTATCGGAGCGGCGATGCTCGACGAGTTCCGCCTCGCCTACGTGCGCCACCGCGAGGACGACGTGTCGGCGTCGCCGGACGACGCCTGGCGCTGGCTCGGAACGGGGTGGGAGCTGATGCCCGAGGCCGGCAACGACACGATCACCTGGTCGTACGATCAGATGGACCCGTGGTCGCTGGCGTTCACGACGGGAGTTCGGCCCCTCGAGGTCGTCGTGGACGGCGAGGTCGTCCTGCGCGACGGCGTGTCCACCCGCGTCGATGCCGGCGAGGTTCGCGCCAGAGCCGCCGAGCAGGCCCGCAGACTGTTCGCCCGACTGGAGGAGATGCCGTGAACCGTGCCGGGCTGTACCTGCAGGACGCGCACCCGATCGCCGATGGGATCGACTACTCGCGCTACGCCGAGGAGCGAGGGTTCGAGGCGGTGTGGCAGGCCGATTCCCGACTCGTGCGCGAGGCGTCGGTGCCGATGGCCGCGTTCGCCGCCTCGACGGAGCGGATCAAGATCGGATCGGGCGTGATCGACATCTGGACGCGCAACCCGGCCCGCTTGGCGTCGCTCTTCTCCACCCTCGACGATCTGGCGCCAGGCAGGATCATCTGCGGGCTCGGGGCCTGGTGGGATCCGTTGGCAGCCAAGGTGGGGATCGATCGGCGTAAGCCGCTCGGCGTCATGCGCGAGGTCGTGGAGTCGGTCCGCCGCCTGCTGGCCAACGAGACCGTGACGTTCGACGGCGAGTACGTGCACCTCGACGGCGTGGAGCTCGACTACGTGCATCAAGAGCGCCGACCGAAGCAGGTGCCGATCTACATCGGTGCCACCGGGATGAAGATGATGGAGCTGACGGGGGAGATCGCCGACGGCGTGGTGCTTAACTACCTGGTGTCACCTGCCTACAACGTCCAGGCGATGGAGCACTTGACGGTGGGCGCCGAGCGCGCCGGACGGAGCATCGATGACATCGACAGGCCCCAGCTCGTGGTGTGCTCCGTCGACGACGACCGGCAGGTGGCGCTCGACGCCGCCCGCCTACTGGTCACCCAGTACCTCGGTCAGCAGCCCCACATCATGAAGGCGTCGGGTGTGCCCCAAGAACTGCTCGATCGCATCGGCGAGGTGCTGACGTGGCCGGCGACCCACGACGAGGTGGTCGAAGCCTCGCGGCTCGTGCCCGACGACGTGGTGCAGATGATCTGCGCCGCCGGCACCCCCGACGAGGTGCTGGCAAAGGTGGGCGAGTACATCGCCGCCGGATGCACGTGCCCGATCCTGTACCCACTCGGTGCCGATGTGCGCGCCATGATCGACACATTCTCCGCCTGACCTGCGGAGCCTGGCAGAGCCGAGGAGCACCCGTGGCAGTCCATCCCAATCCGATGCATCGTCAAGGACTGGTGATCCCGCCGGTGACCGAAGACGTGCGCCGATTCCACGAACGCCTGGATGGATACGTCCCAACGCCGCTGCGCCGCCTCGATCCGCTGGCCGAGCAGCTGGGAGTCGCCGAGGTGTGGGTCAAGGACGAGGCTTGGCGCCTCGGTCTGCCGGCGTTCAAGGTGCTCGGTGCTTCGTGGGCCACCTATCGCCTGTTGGAGCAGCGCCGAGGCGCAACATTCGAGCCATGGTCCTCGATCGCCGACCTCCGTGACCGAGTCGCCGAGCTGGCCGTTGGGTCGGGTCGTTCAGAGGTGAAGACCCGGTTCGGTACGGCGGGCGCTCCAGCGCCTTCGCCGGCCGCCTTGTCAACGGCCCCGCTGACGTTGGCGGCGGCGACCGACGGCAATCACGGACGGGCCGTGGCACGGATGGCGAAGCTGCTGGGCTTGACGTCGCGCATCCGGGTGCCGGCTGGCACCGTGGCCGCCCGCATCGACGCCATCGCTTCGGAGGGTGCCGAGGTCACTGTGTCGGACGGCGGGTACGACGACGCCGTGGCCGAGGTTGCGGCGTGGGCCGACGACACGACGCTCGTCGTGTCCGACACGTCGTGGGAGGGGTACGAGCAGGTGCCGGCGTGGATCATCGAGGGCTACTCGACGATCTTCGCTGAGGTCGCCGAGCAGTTCGCCGACGCCGGATCGCCCGGCCCGACTGTCGTCTGTGTACCAGTCGGCGTCGGAGCGTTCGCCGCCGCGACCGTCGGCGCGTACCGGCGCCCGGACGAGGAGCCGGCACTCGTGGCTGCCGTGGAGCCGGTCGACGCCGCCTGTGTGATGGCCTCGGCCGTCGCCGGCGAGGTGATCACGCTCGAGGGCGAACAGCACTCGATCATGGCCGGCCTCAACTGCGGCACGCCGTCGCCCATCGCCTGGCCCCTCGTGTCGCAAGGCGTCGATGTGTTCGTCACGGTCACCGACGACGAGGCCCGCGCGGCGATGCGCGCGCTCGCCGATGTCGGTGTGGTGTCCGGCGAGTCCGGCGCAGCTTCGTACGCCGGCGCCGTCCAGCTCGCCGCCGCTGGTCGGCTCGTCGCCTCCGACCGCGTGTTGCTGCTCTCGACGGAGGGCGCCACCGACCCCGTTGCCTACGAACAGATCGTCGGCCACCCGCCACCCTCCCGACCGATGTCCCCAGCGACGTGATCGAGTGCCCGGCTGGAGACGCAGAACCGATCGCGCCACGCCGATGAGCGTGCGCGACCATCCAACGATGGAGCTGCTGCACAGTGAGCGGATCATCGTGCGGCCTTGGCGAGATGATGAGGCCGATCGGGTGCTCGACATGCTCAGCCTGATGGAGGTGGTGCGATGGATAGATGATGACCCCCAACCGTTGCGCACCCGCGAGCAGGCACTCGGCAAGATCAGCGAGTGGCGCCAGCAGACCGATGCTCGGCGGGGGGTCGGGTTCTGGGCGGTGGAGGAGATCGGTCGAGCCCACGCCGCCGGGACGGTGTTACTGACCGACGTGCCGAACAGCGACGGGTTGATCCAGATCGGCTGGCACCTGCATCCCGACTCGTGGGGACGAGGGCTCGCTCGTGAGGCCGCTGCCGGCGTGCTGACACACGGATTCGCTCACGGGATCGACCCGATCCACGCGTTGATGTTCACTGACAACGACCCATCGGCGAAGGTGTGCCGGGCGATCGGGATGCGCGACGAGGGCATCATCAACGACCAGTGGTACCCAGGCCCATCCCGCCACTTCGTGATGACCGCCGCCGACAATTGCGCCCGCAGCGGTGCGCGACTCTGATTTGCCCAAAGTGGCGAAACCGCCGCGCTCTGCAACTCAAAGTGGCCCGGTTGAGGGCGCGCAAGAGGTGGTGGTACAATCGAACATGTGTACCGTCAGCCGTCGCTGTTCGCGACCGACGAGGTCGGGGTCGATGCCGCGTTCAGCTCGCTCGATCGTCGCTGGCTCGACGCTGATTCCTACGTCGACTACTGCCCGACTTGGTTGAGCGGTGCCGATGGCGTCTTCGAGCAGTTGCTCAACGGTGTCACCTGGCTCACCCGCCAAGTGCCGATGTACGACCGCATCGTCGACGAGCCTCGACTGCACAGTTGGTGGCGGGCGAGCGGCGCAACACCCGAGCCGCTCCTGGTGTTGGCCGAGGCGCGGGCGGTGCTCAGTGAGCACTACGGCGTCGCCTTCGACACGATCGGGCTCAACTATTACCGCGACCAGCACGACTCTGTGGCCTGGCACCGCGACCGACACCAGCGATCGGTGCGAAACCCGATCGTCGCCATCGTGAGCGTCGGCGATCGCCGCCCGTTCCGGCTCCGCCCCCACGGCGGCGGGGCGTCGATCGTGTACCAACTCGGCCACGGCGACCTGCTCGTGATGGGTGGCGCGTGCCAACACGGGTGGGAGCACACCATCCCCAAACTGACCACCGGGGTCGGGCCACGCATTTCCATCACGTACCGCCACGGAACCGTTGATGATGCGGTCGGCGAAGGCGCTGGGGTGCGCCCGACTATGAACTGCCTGCGCAGAACCCGGTGCTTGGCTCTGAACGACGCGACCCGGGGCGCCTCCTCCCCGGGTGGGATCGGGCCACTGATGCTGTCACATCGACCAGGAATCGACGTCAGGGTGTCGGCGTGACCGCCAGCACGCGGTCGTTGCCGTCGCCGTTGTCGGTCGTCAGGTACAACACGTTGCCCGGTCCGAGCTGCGCCGCCCGCAACCGACCGAAGGCCGTGAGCGCTGAGGGGCGAACCACACTCTGGAGCTGGCCCGAGCTGAAGTGCATGATCCGCACCGATTGGTCCTTCAGGAAGGCGACGGCCAGCGCCCCGTTCCAGCTACCCCATTGCGGACCCTTCAACCACGCCGCGCCGCTGGGTGCGAGGGTCGGGTTGCCCGACGACCACTCGGCATCGATCTGGCGCCCCGGCAACGCGTGGTTGGTCATCGGGGGCGACTCGTCGTAGCCAGGTCCTGCTTGCCAGCCGTAGTCTCCGCCGGCACGGAGCAGGTTGACCTCGTCGTCGCGGTACGTGCCGTGCTCGACGGACCACATGTTGCCGCCAGGACGGAGCGCCAGTCCCTGCACGTTGCGATGCCCGAACGTCCAGAGTCTGCGGGTGTTGGCGTTCGACGAGTTGAAGAACGGATTGGTGGGGACGGCCTTGCCGGTGTTGCGGTCCACGCGCAGCACCTTGCCGTTCAGCGAGGACGTATCGCGGGCGCTCCCGGTGATGGCAGCGTCACCGGTTCCGATGAACAGCGCTCTCTTGCCGCCGAGGCGCAGCCGACAGCCCCCGTGGCGACCCGACGTGGTGTCGATGCCACGGACGAGCGTCTTGACGACCTGTGCCGATGTCGCCGTGTCATTGGTCCGCCAGGCGACGACCCGGACGTCGTGGCCGCCACCTGGTCCGGTGAACCCGTGGCACGTGTAGAACCGGTGGTTGCTCGAGAAGCCTGGATCGACGGTGATGCCCATCAAGCCGGTCTCGCCGCTCACCCACAGGTTCGGGACGCGCGAGACGAGGGTACGCCGAACGCCATCGGAGCCTCGTGTGCTGATCCTTCCGACGTCGCGTTCGGTGAACAGCATGCGCCCCTTCGGCGTGAATGCGACGTCCCATACGTTGTCCAGCCCGCTCACCACCGTGCGGACCTGCAGGCTCGGCGCGCGGCGAAGCGGTGCCTGCGGAGACGGCACCTGTTGTGGCGCGTCGGCGTCGGGCACGGCATCGGCCGACACGGGGAGCGCACCGATGGCGATGGTGAGGGCTGTGAGGGCGGCGGCTCGGCGTCCGTGGCGGCGGAGGGGGCGGGTGTGGTGGGTGTGATGGCTCATGTGGTGGTGCTCCTTCGTCCGCCGCCGGTTGGTTGTGTTCGAATAGGTGTCGCTACCCCGATGCCATCTCCAGCGGGAGAGCGTAGGTGCCTTGGGCGACTGCCGTCGGCTTGTGCTCCAGATCGCCTGCCCACACCCGCACCGACCCGACGACGCTTCGCCGGCTGCGGGCCTCCAATGCAGCCCGGGCCCGCATGCGATCACCGACCGCCGGGCGCAGGAAGCGGATCGACAACTCCGATGTGAGTGCCATCGGTTCGACCCGGCCGATGGCGGCGAACACGAGATACCACAGGGCGGCGTCGGCCAGGCCGAACTGTCCCGGTCCCGACACGAACCCGCCGGGACGGATCATGTCAGGCGTCACGATCATCTCGGCGACGGCGTAGTCCTCGCCGAGCTCGAGGCAGGTGTTGGGCGAGCCGGGGAACGACTCGCGAGCCATCTCGTTGATCTCGTCGGGTGACGGCAACGTGAGTGCCTCGGTGGAACTCATGCCATGACGGTAGGCGAGCGACCGGGCCGGGCCAACTCCGCCTCCGATCGGCCCGTGGTCTGGGCACGTATGGTGAGCCGATGCCCGAGCCCGGCCACTTCGTCGTCGTCGGTGCCTCGCTCGCCGGTCTGAGGGCCTGCGAGGGGCTGCGCACGGGCGGATTCAACGGTCGGATCACGCTCGTCGGGGCCGAGCAGCACGTGCCCTACGACCGTCCGCCACTGTCGAAGAAGGTGCTGCAGGGTGAGTGGGAGCTGGATCGGATCGCGCTGCGTTCTGCCGAGGCCCTCAAAGAGCTCGAGCTGGAGCTGCGTCTCGGCGTGCCGGCTGCTGCGTTGGAGTTGTCGCCGGCAGGGCGCGGCGGCACGGTGACGTTGGCCGACGGCATGTCCATAGTCGGTGAAGCCGTCATCATCGCCACCGGATCGCGACCACGCACGCTGCGTCACCAGCCGAGCGGCGCGCACGTGCTGCGCACCATCGAGGACTCGATGGCGCTGCGCGGCGAGTTTGCCGCCGGCGACCGGCGGGTGTGCCTCATCGGTGCCGGGTTCATCGGTCTCGAGGCTGCGGCAGCGGCGCGGATGGCCGGCAACGAGGTCACGGTGCTGGAGGCGCTCCCGGCCCCCATGCTGCGGGCGTTCGGTCCAGCCGTTGGTGCGGCGATGGCCGCTGTGCACGAGGACGAGGGCGTCGACATTCGCTGCGGCGTGACGGTGGAGGCGTTCACCGACAGCGGTGTGCTGCTGAACGGCGGCGAGCTGGTTGCCGCCGACGTGATCCTCGTCGGCATCGGCGCCGAGCCGGTGGTCGACTGGCTCGCCGGCAGCGGTCTCACGCTCGGCGACGGTGTCGTCGTTGATGAGATGCTGCGAGCGGCGCCCGGCGTGTTCGCTGCCGGGGATGTCGCCCGCTGGCCCAACGGGCAATTCGGCGGGGAGCAGATGCGCATCGAGCATTGGACGAACGCCGCAGAACAGGGCGCGCACGCCGCTGGCAACGTGCTGGCCGGGTTCAACGGCGTGCCGTTGACGCCGTATCGATCGGTGCCATTCGTTTGGAGTGACCAGTACCGCCACCGCATCCAATATGTCGGCCACTCGTCGGCGCACGACGACGTCGTGATCGCCGTTGGCACGCCGCAAGCACGCAAGTTCGTCGCCCTGTACCAGCGCGACGGACGGTTGCGAGCCGCCGCCGGACTGAACCTGCCGCGGCTCGTGATGCGCCACCGCAAGTTGATCGCCGAGGGTGCCGCGTTTGCGGACGCACTGGTGCTGGCCGGCGAACAGGCAGACTCACTGCGACCATGAGCGTGACGGAACGGCTCGATCAGTACCAGCGACAGCACCGTTGGGCGGGGTTTCCGATCGCCGTGGTCTACAAGTTCTACGATGACCAGGGCACCTACCTGGCCGCGTTGATCACCTACTACGGGTTCTTGTCGCTGTTCCCGCTGCTGTTGCTGTTGGCGTCCGTGCTCGGCTTCGTGCTGCAGGGCAACCCGGAGTTGCAGCAGCGGATCCTCGACTCCACGCTGAGCCAGTTCCCGATCATCGGCGACGAGCTGAGTGATCCGCAGGGACTGCGAGGTAGCGGGATTGCCTTGGTTGTCGGCGGCCTTGTCGCCATCTACGGTGCGCTCGGTGTGGCGCAGGCGCTGCAGAACGCGATGAACATCGCATGGGCCGTGCCGCGCCACCGGCGACCGAACCCGTTGAGGATGCGGATGCGGAGCATGCGGATCATCGCCACTGCGGGGCTCGCCGTCATGCTGACGACGGTGCTGTCGGCCCTCGGCGGCAGCGCCAGCGCCTTCGGCGCCGACCTGAGCAACGGTGTCGCTCTGGCCGCCATGGTGTCGGCTGTGCTGGTGAACGCGGCCGTGTTCGTGCTCGCCTTCCGCATCTCGACCGCACAGCAGCTCACCGTTCGCGAAGTGGCGCCCGGCGCCCTCCTCGCCGCCGTGCTGTGGCAACTCCTACAACTGTCCGGGACGGCGTACCTCGGCAGCGTGTTCAAGGGTGCCGGCACCACCTATGGCGTGTTCGCGCTCGTGCTCGGCCTGCTGGCGTGGATCTTCTTCGCCGCTGCGGCGCTCGTGCTGTGCGTCGAGATCAACGTCGTGCACACGAAGCGCCTCTACCCGCGCTCGCTGCTGACCCCGTTCACCGACAACGTCAACCTGACGGGCGCCGACCAAAGGGCATACTCGGATGCGGCGACGGCCCAGGGTTTCAAGGGCTTCCAAGCCGTCGATGTCAGCTTCGACCACGACGGCCAGAACGCAACTGCTCGCAGGCACGGCAACGCAGTTCCCGGTGGCGCATCTACGGTTGCTGGGATGAGCGACCGATCAGTGGTGCCCTTCGGCTCCTGGCCTACGGAGATCACGTCCACCCGCCTGGTCGAGTCGGCAGCCAGGCTCGGGGAGGTCGCCGTGGGCACCGACGGCTCGGTGTGGTGGGCCGAGGCCCGACCGAGCGAGATGGGCCGGTCGGTCGTCGTCCGACGCTCGCCAGATGGCGTCGTGTCCGACGTCGTGCCAGCGGGGGTCAACGTCCGCACGCGGGTGCACGAGTACGGCGGTGGCGCCTGGTGGTTGGTGGGAACCGCAGGCGGCGACGAGCTGTGGTTCACGGAGTATGCCGATCAACGCCTGTACCGGTCGAGTGCAGGCGCGGACC
>JACDHN010000289.1 GCA_013821025.1 Acidimicrobiia bacterium
GTGAGACCCCGCTGAGAGGCTCGTCGGCTCCGCCCCCGCCCGGGAGCGAACCGGTACATGTCGACTCTCGTGCCCGAAAACCGCCCGACATCCTCCCGCGTCCCGCTCCCCGAAGGCACGATCCCAGTGGGGTTGGCACTGCTTGTGGCCGGAGTCGCCACGTACGCCTTCTTCAAGGTGGGAGCGTCGGCCGTCGGCGGCGACGAGGAGTTCAAGCCGATCTCGGCTCTGTGGTTCGCTACGTTCGCGCTGGCACCTGGGTTCTTCATCCCGCTGGAGCAGGAGCTCGGGAGGGCCCTGGCCAGCCGGCGCGCGCTCGGACGGGGCGGCCAACCTGTCGTCGGCAGGGTCGTGCGCCTGGGCGCAGTGCTCGCCGGCGTCGTGACGATCGTCATCATCTGTGCGAGCCCCGTGATCACGTCGAGCTACTTCGACGGCAACTGGATCATGCTCTTGGCGCTGCTGGCGGCGTTCGCCGCCTATGCCCCGGCGCACCTGGCACGGGGCATCTGTTCGGGCTCCGGCCGGTTCCGCGACTACGCCATCGTGATGGGTTCCGACGGCGTGGTGCGGATCGTGTTGTGCGTCGCGCTCGCCACTGTCGGGATCAAGGCCGCCGGCGCTTACGGCTTTGCCGTGGCACTGGCGCCGATGTTCGGGTTGTTCGTCGTGTACCGGCGCGGCGCGCTGCGCACCGAACCGGGTCCGGAGGCGACCTGGGGAGAGGTCACGCCAAACCTTGGCTGGCTGCTCGGCGGCTCGGTGTGCGCTGCCGCCCTGCTCAACGCCGGCCCCATCGCCACCGCGTTGATGGCCGACGCCTCCGAGGATGAGATGGTCACCCAGTTCAGCTACGGCGTGCTGCTGGCCAGGGTGCCGCTGTTCCTGTTCCAGGCCGTGCAGGCGGCCCTTCTCCCGCGGCTCAGCCGCCAGGCCGCAAGAGGCGAGTACGCCGAGTTTCGCAACGGCCTCAAACGCCTGATGACGGTCGTCGCCGTTGTCGGCGTCGTAGGAACCACCGGTGCCTTCATCCTCGGCCCGTGGGCGATCGAGGTCGTGTACGGCGCCGATCTCGGTGGCCGCACGCTGGCGATGCTGGCACTGGGCAGCGCCCTGTACATGGTGGCATTGGCGACTGCCCAGGCCGTGATCGCCCTCCATGGCCACGCGCTGGTGGCGCTGGGCTGGCTGATGGGGATCATCGCCTTCCTGCTCGGTACCTGGCTGTCGAGCGACGACCTGTTCCGGCGCGTCGAGGTCGGGCTGTTGGCATCTTCGGTGGCAGCCGTGGTGTCGTTCGCCATCGCTCTTCGCTACAAGCTGGCCGAAGGTGTCGCCCCCGACACCGAGTCGATGTTCGAAGCCATCACCGACATGCCCTTCGAAGCCTGACCCGCGCAGCGAGCGAGACCGGCGTGGCGCTTCGGCCCAGGGGATGTGAACGTTGGAAGGTCAGCGAGCGAGACCAGCATCTCAGCGAGCGAGACCAGCATCACGGTCGAGGCCGGCCTTACGGGCCTCGAGCTGCAGGTCGTTGCGCACCATGAGGCGCACCAGCTCCTCGAAGCCGACCTCGGGCTCCCAACCGAGCTGCTGGCGAGCCTTCGTGGCGTCGCCGATCAACAGGTCGACCTCCGCCGGGCGGTAGAACTTCGGGTCCTGACGCACGTAGCGATCCCAGTCGTCGATGCCGACCTCGGCGAACGCCTGCCGCACCAGTTCCTCGATGGAGTGGGTCTCGCCCGTTGCCACGACGAAGTCGTCGGGCTCGTCCTGTTGCAGCATCATCCACATGGCCTTCACGTAGTCGCCGGCGAAACCCCAGTCTCGCTTCGTCTCGAGTGTTCCCATCACCAGCTCGTGCTGCAGACCGAGCTTGATCCGGGCGGCGGCGTTCGACACCTTGCGGGTCACGAACTCGATGCCGCGTCGCGGCCCCTCATGGTTGAACAGGATTCCAGAGCAGGCGTAGAGGCCATAGCTCTCGCGGTAGTTGACCGTGATGTCGTGCCCGAACACCTTGGCGCACCCGTACGGTGATCGTGGGTGGAACGGAGTCTTCTCCGTCTGCGGGTTCTCGCGCACCTTGCCGAACATCTCCGACGACGACGCCTGGTAGAAGCGGATCGGGTTGTTGTGGGTGCCACCGATCATCCGGATCGCCTCCAGCATGCGCAGCACGCCAAGACCGGTGGTGTTGGCCGTCAGCTCGGCCTGGCTGAAGCTCAACGCCACGAAGGAGATGGCACCAAGGTTGTAGACCTCGTCGGGCTGGGCAACCTCCAGCGCTGCTACCAATGACGGGAGATCTGCGAGGTCGCCCGGGAGCAGCTCCACGAACGGCATGTCCTCGAGCACCTGGTTGGCTTTCGGGTTGGACTGACCCTTGACCATGCCGTAGACGTCGTAGCCCTGGCCGTGCAGGAACTCGGCGAGGTGCTGACCGTCCTGGCCGGTGATCCCGGTGATGAATGCGCGAGGCATGTGGTGATGGAGCTCCTTGTCGATCAGCCATCAGGATGCCGCGACGTGGGGCGATGGCAGTCGCCGAGTCTACGAGCAGGGTCCGTAAGCGGCCGTCATCCGGGCAGCGGCGTGGCGGCGCCGCCACCGACGCCGCTCGGTAGCGTGCCGCGCGTGGAGGAGCGGCGCGTGGCGTTCGACATCGGACCGTGCCACGGCCACCGCACCGGCATCGGTACCGCTGTCGCAGAGATCGCCGACGCGTTCGCTCGACGCCACACCGCCCGTCGGTTCGAGATCGATGCTGAGCTCATCACGCTGCTCCCCTACGTGCTGAGCGCCCGAGCTTCGGCTGTTCCCGGCGAGCGTAAGCTGCCGCTCCCGGCGGCCCTGGCTCAGCAGCTGTGGTCGCGACTGGACTGGCCTCGCCTCGACCCTTGGCTCGGCGACGTCGACGTGATCCACGGCACGAACTACGTCGTGCCGCCGAGCCGGATCCCGAGCGTGGTCTCGGTGTACGACTGCTGGTTCTTGGCCCATCCAGAGCTGGTCGGCGCCGCCGTTGCCCGAGCCGGCGCTGTGCTGAGGAGGCGGGTGGCCGGTGGCGCCCACGTCCACGCCTCTTCGGACGCCACGGCCGCCGCTGTGCGGACGTTGCTGGGCACCGAGGCGGTGACGACCGTGCACCTCGGACGCCCGACCGTGCCGCCTCCACCCGCCCGAGCGCCGGTCTCGGGCCTGCCGAACGGGCCGTTCGTCGCCGCCATCGGTACCCGGGAGCGCCGCAAGAACCTGCCCAGGCTTTTCGAGGCGTTCGACCTGCTCACAGCGGACGCGGTCGGCGGCGACGTGGCGCTCGTCGTCGCTGGCGCGCCTGGCGACGACGACGCCGCCACGACAGTGGCTCTCAGCCGTCTCAGCGGAACGGCCAGGCGACGAACGTGGCTGCTCGGCACCATCGGCGACACCACGCGGTCATGGCTGCTGCACCGGGCGAGCGCCATTGCCTACCCGTCGCTCGACGAGGGATTCGGGTTCCCGGTGCTGGAAGCCCAAACGGTCGGCGTCCCGATCGTGGCGTCCCGGTGCGGATCTCTCGCCGAGGTCGGCGGCGACGGCGTGGAGTACGTGGATCCGCTCGACCCGGCCGACATCGCCAGAGGTCTCGCCCGCGTGCTCGGCGACTCCGCACGGCGGACCGAGCTGCGTTGCGCCGGCATGGCGAACCTCGACCGTTTCTCGTGGGACGACACGGTGGACGGGTTGGCCCGCTTGTACACGTCGCTGGCCCGAGGTGAGCGGTGAGCGCCGACGTGGCCGTGCTGTGCGGCGGCGTGGGCGCCGCCCGCATGCTCGTCGCGCTGAGCGCCGTCACGGAGCCGAGCAGCATCGTGGCTGTTGTCAACACCGGCGACGACGAGGTGATCAACGGG
>JACDHN010000290.1 GCA_013821025.1 Acidimicrobiia bacterium
CCACTGGGGCGACAACGGACCGACCGACACCTGGAACCTGATCAGCCTGTGCCCGAGACATCACCGGCTCCACCACCAGGGCAAACTCGGTATCACCGGCAACGCCGACCTCGCCACGGGCACACCCGGCGCCGTCGTATTCACCGACATCCGGCGGCAGCCCGCTGAAACACGCAGCCGACCCCACCAAACCCACCAGCCCACCACCGTCACCCACAGGCAGCTACGTGCATCCGCTCGGGGAACGCCTCGACCGCTGGGCCATCCACTTCAACGAACCCCACCCACACCGCGCCAGCTGATCTCAACCCGACGCCGATCCTGAGTTGAGCGACCAGCGACCGTTCCGTGAACTCCTCGTCGAGCTTGGTTGGGTTCGTCGGAGCGCCGCGTGGAACGAGCTCGATCTCGGCGAGTGGACCAACTCCTATCGCCGCGACGACGCCACGTCGCTCATCCCTCCCGCTCGCCGTAATCGCCGAACGGCCTGTCCCGTTCGCGAACGGCGTCGCGCCAGCCGATCTCTTGCGCTCTGGCGACGAAGTCGAGGCCCTCTTGGGTGTGGCGCGCAACGCCGTCGAAGATGAACCCGAGGAGGCGGCTGGTGTCCGGCTGGTACTGGTGACGGGCGACGTCGTTGAGCATCCACTTCATCATCTGCAGCTGGTTCAGGGGCAGCAGCGCCATGCGCTGTGCTAGCGCCCGTGCGTGATCCTGGAGCTGGTCATCGGGTACGCACTCGAGGATCATCCCGGCGGCGACGGCCTCGGCAGCCGAGAGCTCGTCACCGGTGAAGAGATAGCGCTTGGCACGCTCGAGGCCGAGGCGGGCAACCCACACCCAGGGCGCCTCCGGCATGCCCCACACCCGGGCCGGCGGGTAGCCGAAGCGAGCCGACTCACTGGCCACGATGATGTCGGTGTTGAGGACCATGTCGGTGCCTCCGGCGATGCACCAACCCTGGACGGCGGCGATCGTCGGCTTCGAGATCGAGTGCAGCTTGGCGAACGTGTTGCCGAACTGGCCAATCATCTGGATGTCGGCGACCGTGTCCCACACTCGGCCGTCGGCTTCTTCGTCAGCGCCGGCGTGTGGCATGGTCGACCAGTCGAGACCGTATCCGGCGCAGAACGCCCGACCCACCGCTCGCACCAGCACGACCTTGACCGCGTTGTCACGGTCGGCAGCCTCGATGGCGACGTCGAGCTCGTCGCGGAGTGCCGGCGTGATCGTGTTGAACTCGTCAGGGCGGCAGAGCACGAGGTGACGCACGGCGCCGTCGTCCTCGATCCGGATCGCGTCACCCATGCGCGAGGCTTTCACGGCCGCAGCGGTTGATCGCCTCGTCGTCGTCCCAGAATCCGATCACTCGGAAAATCTATGAGTCATGAGGTTGTCGCCGTGCATCGCTCCACACGGCAGCCGTCGTGACGAACTCCACCGAGCCATTCTGAGCGGCGATCACCGCTGCGGCCACGTTACGCGCACTCGGAATCCGCCCTCAGGTCGGGGCCCGACCTCGCAGCTGCCACCGGTGACGGCCGCCCGCTCACGGATTCCCACCAGACCCATGCCCGATCCCTCGTTCGCCGGGGAGGCGAGCCCGGCACCGAGGTCGGCGACCTCGACGTCCAAGCCTTGGCCCTGCTGGCGGGAAACCGTGACGGTCGCCCTGTCGGTTCCGGAGTGGCGGATGACGTTTGTCAACGCCTCCTGGACGATGCGGTAGGCCGTGGTCGAGATCGCCGGTGAGATCTCACCGAGATCACCTTCCGCTGTCACTGCGACATCGAGGCCTGCCCGTCGGGAGCTGGCCACCAGGGCGCCGAGCTGGCCGAGGTCGGGCGTTGGCTGGCGCAGTGCGGCGTCTCCTTCGCGGAGCAGGTCAAGCATCGCCGCCAACTCGTTCAGCACGTCGCGGCTGGCGATGCGGATCGCCTCCAGCGCCTCGGTGGCCTGCTGCGGATCGCGGCCGATCACACGCGAGGCGGCACCAGCTTGGACGTTGATCGTGGCCATCGAGTGGGCGACGCTGTCGTGCAGGTCACGGGCGATCTGCAGCCTGTCTTCTGCGAGCCGCCTCTTCGTCTCCCCCTCACGGTGCTCATCCATGTAACGGCGACGCTCCAGCGCGGCGGCCGCCCGCTCGCGCCGGCCGCGCATGGCGTCGGCTGCGAGCACCGCTGCGGCAGCCCAGGCGAGGAGCAGCAGGTCGTCGCCGCCGAGTGACGGGCGCGTCACCAACCGCACCGCCATCAGCATCGCCGTCATAGCGCCGGCGGCCACGTAGGCGACCCGGCGCTCGTTGGCGGCTGCGAACGAATACAGGGCGACAGGCCCTGTGAGGTACACCGGTCCGCCCGGGTACTCGCGAGCCGTGTAGACGGCCAGCGCGGCGGCGACCACGAGCAACATCACCAACGGCCACCGCCGGCGGGCGAGCAGAGATCCTCCTGCCATGCCGACGACGATGAACGTCAGGGCATCGACCGGGCGTTCGCTGGACTCGGCGGAGATGTGGCTCGTGCCGACCATCCCGACGGCGATGATCGGGATCGGCAGCAGAACGTCCAACCAGGCGTCGCGCCAGAGGGCGAGCGCTGTCTCGTGGCGATCGGGGCGGGCGGCGCCACGCACACGGACCATGTGTTGGATCGTACGGAGGCGCCGACCCCACTCCCGACTGGGCGTGATGGGGCTGTCAGTCGCCGACGGCAGCCGCCAACGGAGCCGGGGCAAGGTCCGGGTCGCTGACGTGGCGGTGCCCGACCCGCAGCACCGTGAGACTGATCACGACGTTGATCACCGCAGCCACGGCCATCACCACGTTGACCGAGTCGGTGAACGCATCGGCGGCGATCGTGCGTAACGACTCGCCTTCGGGTCCGCCGACCCTCTCGGCGATGCCGATGGCGGCACCGATCGACTCCTCGGCACCGATTTGCACGTCGGCGGGAAACGCCGTGAGGTCGATGCCGGATCGATAGGCCGTGGTGGCGATGCTCCCCAACAGGGCGATGCCGAGCGCACCCCCCAGCTCCCTCGTCGTGTCGTTGACGGCCGATCCGACGCCGGCCCGGTTGAGCGGAACCGACGACATGATGGCGCCCGTGGAAGACGGGGCGACGAGACCCTGGCCGGCGGCGATCACGATGAACAGGATCGCGATCTGCCAGTAGGGCGAGCTCGAGCTGACGAACGCCAGCCCGAGGAAGCCGACCGATGTCATCAAGAACCCGAAGGCCACGGAGCCCCGGTAGCCGTAGCGGTTGGCCACGCTGGAGCTGAGCGGCGCCACGACGAGCATGGTGCCAGCGAACGGCAGCGTGGCCACGCCTGCAAGCAGCGGCGAGTAACCCCTCGAGAACTGCAGGTACTGCGAGACCAGGAAGAAGAAGCCGAACATCACGAGGAACGACATCGTGATGACGAACGAGCCGACGCTGAAGCGGCGGTCGCGGAAGAACTGCAGCGGCAACATCGGGTGGCGGCTGCGGAACTCCCAGACGAGGAACGCCGCGACCCCGACGACGGCGATCACGAAGCCGGCGACCACCGGCGTGCTCGTCCAACCCTTCGTCGGGCCTTCGATGATGGCGAACAGCAGCGCCGCGATGCCCACCATGGACAGCACGGCGCCGACCGGATCGAGAGGGGTCACGCGGTCGTCCTTGCTGCGCGGCGCGAAAACCGCAACGGCGATCATCGTCGGGATGATGGCGGCCAGGTTGGCGACGAACGCCGAGCCCCACCAGAACGGACCGAACTTGAATGGACCGAGATCGATGCCGGTCAGCAAGGCACCCACCAGCAGCGGTCCGAGCGCACCTCCTGCGCCGGCGAAACCTGCCCACACGGCGATCGCCTTGCCGCGCTCGTGTGGTGGGAACACTG
>JACDHN010000291.1 GCA_013821025.1 Acidimicrobiia bacterium
CGACACAAGGGTGCTGGTACAGCCGACCGACGAGTTCTGGGCATCGTGACTGCGACCGACGACCGCTGGGATGGCGAGCGGGCCACACGGCGATACGCGACCGGCTCGAGCTGCACGTCGACGCCGGCCAGGTGGTGCTCGGAGGTCGGGTGATCGCCGTGTCGGCCCGCCGGGTGTGACGCCCATCCGGCAGTAATGTCCCCCGTCATGGGATCCATCCTCACCGGGATCATCGTCCTGGTCGCACTCATCGTGCTCATCGGCATCGTCATGGTGAGCCGTTTCCGCGTCGCAGGGCCGAACGAGGCGTTCATCATCACCGGACGCAAGGGACAACCCGTCACGAACCCCGAGACCGGAGACGTGTCGACCGACCTGTCGGGTCAGAAGGTCGTGATGGGCGCCAGCGTGTTCGTGCTGCCCGTCATCCAGAAGCTGGCCGTTCTCGACCTGTCGTCCCGGCAGATCGGGATCTCCGTCGGCTCGGCCGTGTCGGCGCAAGGCATCAAGTGCGGCCTCGAGGGTGTCGCCATCGTCAAGGTCGGTGGCACCGAAGACGCGGTCCGGGCGTCGGCACAGCGCTTCCTCGGCCAGCAGGACGAGATCGAGTCGTTCACGACGGAGGTGCTCGCCGGCTCGCTGCGCGCCATCGTCGGGCGGCTCTCGGTGGAAGAGATCATCAAGGACCGGGCGGCCTTCGCCCGTGAGGTGGCCGAGGAGGCCGAGGCTTCGTTGACGAACCAGGGTCTGGTGCTCGACACCTTCCAACTGCAGGACATCCGCACAGAAGGCAACTATCTCAAGGACCTCGGCCGGCCGGAGTCGGCCAGGGCGGAGAAAGAGGCGGCCATCGCCGAGGCCATCGCCAGGCGGGAGGCTGAGCAGGCACGGATCAAGGCAGAGGAGGAGATCGCTGTCGCCGAGCGCGAGCTGGCGCTGCGCAAAGCAGCGATTCTGGCCGAGACCGACGCCGCCAACGCCGACGCCGAGGCTGCCGGCCCGATCGCCAAGGCGGCCAAGGACCAGGACGTGATCTCGGCTCAGGAGAAGGTCGCAGTTCGCCAGGCGCAGCTCAAGGACCGCCAGCTCGACACCGAGGTGCGCAAGCCGGCCGACGCCCGCCGCTATGCCGTGGAGCAGGACGCAGAGGGCCAGAAGACAGCGGCCATCCGCAACGCCGAGGCCGAGCGGTCCAGCCGTGAGGCGGCCGCCGAGGCGCTGCGGGCCGAAGGTTCGGCCGAGGCCGACGCCATCGCCTCCCGCGGCACGGCCGAGGCGAACGCCATGCAACAGAAGGCCCAGGCCTACGAGCAGTACGGCGAGGCGGCCGTGATCGAGATGCTGTCGTCGATGCTGCCGAGCCTCGTCCGCGAGGCGGCGGCACCGATGGGGATGATCGACAAGGTCACGGTCATCTCCACCGATGGTGCCTCACAACTCACCAAGAACGTGGCCGGCAACGTCGCCCAGGGCCTCCAGCTCGCCAACGATCTGCTGGGCATCGACCTCACGACGCTCGTCAGCCGGGCGCTCTCCAAACAATCCGGCGAGCTCAGCCCGCCGGCGCCACCGGCACCACCGCCTGAATCGCCCCCAGCGGACCAGTCAGCGGAGCAGTCATCGGGCGACGCGTAGGGTTGTCACGTGAGTGACAGCGCCACAATCCTGATCGGACCACTCCTGCGCCATGTCGACACGGAGGCCGCCACCGTGTGGGTCGAGACCACGGCACCCAGCACGGTCACGGTCCGCCTCGACGATGGGCCGAGCGCCTCGGAGGAGACGTGGACGGTGCACGGCCACCATTTCGCGCTCGTGATCGTCGAGGGGATCGAAGCCGGCACGGTGTACTCGTACCGGGTCGACATCGACGGCGTGGAGTGCTGGCCCATCGACGACGGGTTCCCCGACAGTTTGATCTGCCCGCCGGCGCGCGAGGACGAACTGCGACTCACATTCGGGTCCTGTCGCCGCACGGCGCCCTTCGACCACGAGCACCTGAAGTCCATCGGTGCCGACGCCCTCGCCGCACTGGCCACACGCATGGCGACGGCCGATCCCAAGACGTGGCCCGACGTGCTGGTCTTCCTCGGCGACCAGGTGTACGCCGACAATCCCTCCGACGAGATGGTCGCGAAGCTCGAGGATCTTCACGACGAGGACGACCCGATCCGGTGCGAGGTGCACAACTTCGAGGAGTACACGTGGCTGTACGAGGAATCGTGGAAGATGCCACCGATCCGCTGGCTGTTGTCGACCGTGCCGACGTGCATGATCCTCGACGACCACGACCTGCGCGACGACTGGAACAGCTCGTGGAGCTGGCGCCAGGAGATCGTCAAGGAACCATGGTGGCGCGACCGCGTGCTCGGCGCCTTCGGCTCGTACTGGATCTATCAGCACCTCGGCAACCTCTCACCTCGCGAGTTGAAGGAAGAAGAGGCCTACATGCAGATGCGCCAGGCCACCGACGAGGAGACGCGCAGCAGGATCGTCGACGAACTGGCGTGGCGGGCCGACAGCGATCCGGGGTCGGAACGCTGGAGCTTCTATCGTGACTTCGGGCGCAATCGGCTGATCGTGATCGACTCCCGTTGCTCGCGCACCCTCGACCCCGACAACCGGCGGATGGTCGACGACGTCGAGTGGCGCTGGCTGGTCGACAAGGCCAACACATCGGTCGACCACCTGCTGGTGGGTACGACGCTGCCATACCTGCTGTTGCCGGGTATCCACGACCTCGAGGGCTGGAACGAGGCGACAGCCGAGGGCGCCTGGGGCAAGACGTACGCGAAGCTCGGCGAGAAGATCCGGCGTGCTGTCGACCTCGAGCATTGGGCGGCGTTCCGCACGTCGTTCGACGAGATGGCGTCGCTCCTCAACGATGTCGCGTCTGGCGACGGCGCCCCTGCCAGCGTGCTCGTGATGTCTGGCGACGTGCACTGTTCGTACACGGCGGAGGCGCACCTCCCCGACGCGGATAACTCACCGACGCGGGTGCACCAGCTCGTGATGTCGCCGTTCCGCAATCCCTTGCAGCGCACGGTGCGCGTGATCAACCGCTTCCTCTGCTCGCGTGTTGCCCATGGCCTGCTCGGTCGGGCGGCGCGGCGAGCTGGCGTCGTCGAGCCCGACATCACATGGGCCGTGGACCACGGCCCGTGGTTCGAGAACGGGCTGATGACCGTCGAGATCGACGGCCGGGCCGCAAAGGTGATCGTTGAGATCGCCGAGCACGAGGGCACCGAGCAGAAGCTGAAGCTCAGAGGTGAGTACGCGCTGAGCGGACTCGCCTCGGAGGACGACGTCACCGTCGGCGCCACCTCGGCGCTGGGCTGATTCAGCGGCCGTCAGCGGCCGTAGCGGGCGACGCGCTCGGCGATCTGGATGGCGTTGAGCGCGGCGCCCTTGCGCAGGTTGTCATTGCTGACGAACAGGGCGAGACCGCGGCCGCCGGGCACCGTCGGATCGACGCGAAGGCGGCCGACGAAACTCGGGTCGGCTCCGGCGGCCTGCAACGGCGTGGGGATGTCGGACCAAGCGACACCCGGCGCCTTCCGGAGCAGCTCAGTGGCCCGTTCCACCGACAACGGCCGGGCGAACTCGGCGTTCAGCGACAAGGAGTGCCCGGTGAACACCGGCACCCGTACACAGGTGCCTGACACGGCGAGGTCGGGGATGTCGAGGATCTTGCGCGACTCGTCGCGCAGCTTCTGCTCCTCGTCGGTCTCGAACGACCCGTCATCCACCTGCTTGCCGGCGAAGGGCAGCACGTTGAAGGCGATGGTCCGGACGAACTTCTCCGGCACCGGGAACTCCACGGCGCCGCCATCGTGCGTGAGCGCGGCGGCCCGATCGGCGGTCTTGCGAACCTGTTGGTCG
>JACDHN010000066.1 GCA_013821025.1 Acidimicrobiia bacterium
CCTCTTGTGCCGCTCGGGCAAGCTGCTCGCCAGTGGTCTGCCGGCGTCCTGGCGCGGCCAACACTTCGAGGTGTTCGACGTGCCGACCGGTCCTGGCGGCACGGTGTCGTACGCCGTGCGCTGGCATGGTGAGCGGCCAGCCGTACTGTGGGAGCAGCAAGGGGACCGCGTCACGCTCACCGCCCCTGCCGTCGACCCGTCGTGGTCAAGCGACGCTGAGCGCGGCGAGGCGTTGTGGCAGGCGCCTGAAAGACTCCCCGCATGACCGAGTCACAGCCGGGCGAGCGCAGCGAGCGAGACCTGTATCGCGTCCGGCTCACGGAGTGGACGGACTGCGGAGGGTGCGCGGCGAAGTGGGGGGCGAGCCTGCTGAGTGAGCTGGTCGGCCGCTTCGAGGAGTCGACGGACCGGTCATTGCTCGTCGGACTGGTCCCGTTCGACGATGCTGCCGTGTACCGCGTCAGCGACGACCTGGCGATGGTGACCACCACAGACTTCTTCCCACCACTCGTGGACGATCCCGACGACTTCGGAGCCATCGCCGCTGCCAACGCCTGCAGCGATGTTTTCGCCATGGGCGGACGGGTGGTGTTGGCTCTCAACGTGGCCGCATTCCCCGAGCACTTCCCGCCCGCTGCCATCACGGCCATCTTCGACGCCGCCGCCCGTGTCGTTGCCGAGGCCGGCGGCTCGATCGGCGGCGGCCACACGATCCGCAACCCCGAGCCGCTCTTCGGCCTCGTGGTCAATGGCCTCGTCCATCCCGACCGTGTGTTCCGCAAGCGCGGGGCGCAACCCGGCGACGTGCTCGTGTGCTCGAAACCCATCGGCACGGCCCTCGCCCTGGCGTCCGGCGACACGGACGCGGTCTCATCGGCGATTGTCGGCATGCGAGTCACCAACCGCGAAGCCTGTGCCCGGTTGCTCGACGCCGCGGTTTCCGTGCATGCCGTCACCGACGTCACCGGGTACGGCCTAGGTGGCCATGCCTGGGAGATCGCCGAGCGCTCGGGCGTGCGTATCCTGGTCGAGACCGACGGCCTCGCCGCCTATCCCGGCGCCCGAGAGGCGGCGGCTCGGGGTGTACGCACCGGTGGCGATGCCCGCAACCGTGAATACGTCACGCACCAGGCGCTCGGCGATGACGAGACGGCGGCAGC
Source organism: Acidimicrobiia bacterium (assembly GCA_013821025.1). GTDB lineage: Bacteria > Actinomycetota > Acidimicrobiia > Acidimicrobiales > Ilumatobacteraceae > JACDHN01. The sequence continues at coordinate 1,161 of JACDHN010000066.1, forward strand.
GCTGTGCTTCGATCCCCAGACGTCGGGTGGCCTGCTCGCCTCAGTCACGCCTGGCCTTGCTGACGAACTGGTCGGGGAGACGGTCGGCGGGTCGACTTGGTGGCGCGTGGGCACTGTTGTAGCCGGCGGGGCCGGTCTGGAGCTGCAGTGAGGGGCCCTGCGCCGACGCGGCAGCTCGAACGCGTATTGCGCGAGCAGGGCTACGAGATCGTTGTCGGCGTCGACGAGGTCGGCCGCGGGGCGTGGGCAGGACCACTGGCCGTCGGCGCTGCCATCGTGCCGCAGGACCGGCGCGTCAACGGCATCCGCGACTCCAAGATGCTGCCGGAGCGTGACCGCGAGCGGCTGTTCACGAAGGTCTCGGGGTGGTGCCTGGCCTGGGGCGTCGGTATGGCGTCGGAGACAGAGTGCGACGAGCTCGGGATGTCGGCGGCGCAACGCCTCGCCGCCAGGCGCGCCCTCGAGCAGCTCGGCGTCAAGCCCGATGTCGCCGTCGTGGACGGGCTCTGGGACTTCGTGTCGCCCCACGTGGCTCACGTGGAACGCCGCGTCCGCGCTGACGCCACGTGCCTCTCTGTAGCCGCGGCGAGCATCCTGGCCAAGGTGACGCGCGACCGGGTGATGCGTCGCTTGTCCGAGGACTACCCCCAGTGGTCGTTCGACACGAACAAGGGCTACCCGTGCCCGGTCCACAAGGCGGCACTCAGCGGCTATGGCCCTTCGGTGATCCACCGCAGGAGCTGGGTGTTCATGGACCACTTCGTGCCATGGACCGGGATCCAGCGCTCGAGTCGAGCAGCCGCCCCCACGCTGTTCGACCCTGCCATCGGCCTCATCCGCTGAAACCGCAACTTTGAGTGCAGAGCGTCGTGTTTACGAGGCTCTGTGCACTCAGATGTGCTGGAGGCGGTCGGTCAGGTGGCGCAGGAAGTGCTGCACCGCGACTGGGTCGGCCAATCGGTGGCGCGCCACTGTCGGTCCTGGGCCGACGCGCACGGGCCAGTCGTCGGGCCCGAAGCTGGCGAACACCTCCTCGTCGGTGGCGTCATCGCCGACGAACAGCGCCGTCTTGGCTCCGAGCTCGTGGCGCAGTTCCACCACGGCGGCCGCCTTCGAGGCCGGGCGGGCCATCAGCTCGACGACGCCCTGGCCCGACTTGAGCATCCCGCCGTCGAACTGCTCGAAGGCGTGAGCGAGCCACGCCGTGGCCTCTGCGGACCGGCCCGGTGCCGCCCTGCGCGTGTGCAAGGCGACCGACAACGACTTGTGTTCCACCCAGGCTCCTTCTCCGGCGCGCTGGGCCGCCCGCTCGACCAGCTCGGTGAATTGGCTGAGCCGTTCGGCCTCGGCGCCTGCAAACTCTGTGAGGCGGCCCCGGCGCTGCGCGCCGTGTGTGCCGACGACGATGACATGGTCAGGGAACGCGAACAGCTCGTCGATCGACTCCAGGTTGCGTCCTGACACGACGGCCACCGGTGTGCACTCGCTCAGGGCGACAACGTCATCGAGCATCCCTGGCAGCAACCGGGCGTCGGGTGCGTGATTCACGATCGGTGACAGGACGCCGTCGATGTCGAGGCCGACGAGCAGCGGCGTGCGGGCGCTGTGGGCCACGCTGTGCGCCAACAGCGCTGGATCGTCGCCGGATGGCTCCCCGCTCACCGGGGCTCGTCCTCGACGCTGGCCAGCTGGTTGAGGAACCGCTCGGCCCAGCCGGCAACGTCGAAACGCCGGATCGTGTCACGCAGCTTGCTCATCCGGTCGCGGCGTTCGTGGCGGTGCATCTCGACAGCGGTCATGATCGCCTCCCGCATGGCCTCGGGATCGTGAGGGTTCACGAGCACGGCATCCGTCAGCTCGTCGGCGGCGCCGGCGAACTCGGACAGCACGAGCACGCCGTCACCGTCGAGGCGCGTGGCCACGAACTCCTTCGCCACCAAGTTCATGCCGTCACGGATCGGGGTCACGAGCATCACGTCGGCCGTGCGGTAGAGCGGAACCAGCTCATCGAGGGGGAGCGCCCGGTACAGGTAGTGCAGTGACGGGAAGCCGATGCGCCCGTGCACGCCGTTGATCTCACCCACCAGCCGCTCGATCTCTCGCCGCTCGTCGCGATAGTGCTCGACGGCTTGACGCGTCGGCGTGGCCACTTGCACCATGACCACTCGCTCGGCGTCGAGCGTGCCGTCGTCGAGCAGCGACTTGTACGCCCGCAGCCGCAGGCCGATGCCCTTCGTGTAGTCGAGCCGGTCCACGCCGAGCAGCACCACCTCTGGCTCACCCAGCCTGGCCCGGTACTGCGAGTACAGGCGGCGGGTCGCCCGCCCGGCAGCGATGGTGGCGAACTCCTCGACGTCGATCGAGATCGGGAAGGCACCCACGTGGCAGCGGTGGTCGTCGGTGATCACCACGTCGGTGCCCGCCAACGAGCGGCTGTACTCGACGTCGGCGCCGGTGATGACGCGGCTTGCGGTCACGAAGTTGCTGGCCCCCATCGGGCGTTGGAACCCGATGAGGTCGCTGCCGAGCAACCCTTTGAGGATCTGCTCGCGCCACGGCAGGCGCGTGAACAGCTCCATCGGCGGGAACGGGATGTGCAGGAAGAAACCGATCACGGCGTCGGGGCGCAGCTTGCGCAGCATCGCCGGCACGAGGTGCAGGTGATAGTCGTGGACCCAGACGATCGCGTCGGGTGGGGCAACGTCGGCCACGACGTCTGCGAAGCGCTGGTTGACCCGCACGTACGAGTCCCAATCCACGGCGCGGTAGGTCGACTCGCGCAGGGCGTCGTGGTAAAGCGGCCACAGCGTGTCGTTGGAGAAGCCCTCGTAGTACGACTCCATCTCTTCGGCCGAGATCGGCACCGGACGCAGCTCGACACCGTCGATCTCGAAGGGCTCGGCATCGTCGTCGGCTTCACCCGTCCACCCGACCCACGTTCCCCCACTGGCCCGCAGCATCGGCAGCAGTGCCCGCACCAGGCCACCGGGACTCGGCGACCATCCCTCGGGCGTCCGCATCACCGGCAACCTGTTCGCTACGACGACGATCGGCTCGCTCGCCTCCTCTGCTCGGTCTCGCTCGCTGCGCTCGTTCGACTGCTCCTCGTCGCTGGCGCTTCCCTCGTCGCCTGACGCTTCGTCGTTCACATCCTGGGGGCCGAAGCGGTGCGCCGCCGACTCACCTGATTTGTCGGTCATTGGTCCATGCTTCCGTCCTGGGTCCGCGTGCCGAGGGAAGCGCCAGCGACGAGGCACACGCGGCGCCGAGGAGGCGCCGCCAGCAGTACGGCCATCATGACAGCGCTTGTTCGAGGTCGGCGACGAGGTCGGGGGCGGATTCGAGGCCGACGGAGAGGCGCAGCAGGTTGGCGGGGACCTCGAGCGGCGAGCCGGCCACCGAGGCGTGGGTCATCACGCCAGGGTGCTCGATCAGGCTCTCCACGGCACCGAGCGACTCGGCGAGCGTGAACAGCTCCGTGCGCTCGGCCACTTGGATCGCCCGCTCTGGCCCGTCGGCGAGCGTGAAGCTCACCATGCCACCGAAGTCGAGCATCTGCTTCGCCGCTGCGGCGTGGCCGGGATGGTCGGGGAGCTGGGGGTACATCACACGGTCGACCGCCGGGTGGCGCACGAGCAGGTCGACGACGGCTCGGGCGTTCTCGCAGTGGCGATCCATCCGCACGGCCAGCGTCTTGGCGCCGCGTAGCACGAGGTAGCAGTCGAACGGCCCCGGTACGGCACCTGCGGCATTCTGCAGGTAGGCCAGCCGCTCGGCCAACTCGTCGTCGTCGACCGTCAGCACTCCGCCGATGACGTCGCTGTGCCCGCCGAGGTACTTGGTGGCGGAGTGCACGACGATGTCGGCACCATGGCTCAGCGGACGTTGCAGGTACGGCGTGGCGAACGTGTTGTCAACCACCAGCACGGCGGAACGGGCGTGCGCCACGTCGGCCAGCGCCTCGATGTCGATGCACGTCAGCAGCGGGTTGCTCGGCGTCTCCATCCACACCAGGGCCGTGTCGTCGGGCCATTCCTCGGCCAGCCGGGCGGGGTCGGTGAGGTCGATCGCCGTCCACGCCGTCTGGCGCTCGGGTGCCCAGACGGCTGTGATCAGCCGGTACGTGCCGCCGTAGGCGTCGAGTCCGATCAGCACCCGCTTCCCAGGGGGCACGAGGCGCAGGATCGCGTCCTCGGCGGCCAGTCCGCTGGCGAACGCCAAGCCGTGGCGGGCGTCCTCCAGCGAGGCCACGCACGTCTCGAGCGCGGTGCGGGTGGGGTTGCCCGACCTGGCGTACTCGTAGCTCCTCGGCCGGCCGACCGCGTCCTGGGCGAACGTGGTCGACAGCGAGATCGGCGGGACCACGGCGCCTGTCACGGCGTCGGGCGCCTGGCCGTCGTGGATGGCGCGGGTCTCGAACCCGAGGCGCGACCGTTGCAATTCGGAGGACTCGGTGTCACCCATCACACGCATCCATCAAGCGGTCCGGTGGATCTCGCCGACGTCGGCAACGGCCTCGAAGTACGACAGCACGTCCGTGCGGGTCAGGATGTTCACCGGCCGGCCGCCCGACAGCACGAGCAGGGCCGGCGACCGCTCCAGCATGGCGATCGCCTGCTCCAGTCGCTGACCGACCCCGACCGTGGGGAGTTTCGGACCCATGACGGTGTCGATGGGCGTGTCCATCACGGCCGGATCGCGGTTGATGGCGTCCATCAGGTCCAGCTCGTCAACGGCGCCCGACACCTCGGCGGCCGCAAACGGCGGCGTGTTCTTGCACACAGGCAACTGGCTGACGCCGTTGATGCGCATCAGCTCGATCGCCTGGCGCACCGTGTGGTCGGGGTTCACGTACAGCAGCTCCTCGATGTCGCGCGCCACCTCCAGCACGGTGCCAACGCACTGCTCGCACTCGGCAAGGAACCCGTAGTTCACCATCCACTCGTCGTCGAACACCCGGGACAGGTAGCCGCGCCCAGAGTCCGGATTGAGCACGACGACGATGTCGTCGGGCTGTGCCCGCTTAGCCACTTGGATGGCGGCTGCCACGGCCAGCCCGCCCGAGCCGCCGACCAGGATCCCCTCCACCCGGCTCACCTCGCGGGCGGTGAGGAAGCTTTCTCCATCGCTGATGGCGATGACCTCGTCGTACAACTCTGGTACCCAAGCCGCCGGAAAGAAGTCCTCGCCAACGCCCTCCACCAGGTACGGACGCCCCGAGCCGCCCGAGAACACAGAGCCCTCGGGATCGGCAGCGACGATCTGGATGTCGGGGTTCTGCTCCTTCAGGTAGCGGGCGACGCCCGTGATCGTGCCGCACGTTCCGGCGCCGGCCACGAAGTGGGTGATCCGCCCGTCCGTCTGGCGCCACAGCTCGGGCCCGGTGGTCAACGTGTGGGAGATCGGGTTGCTCGGATTCTCGTACTGGTTTGGCCGGAAGGCGCCGCGCTCCTTCGTCAGCCGTTCTGCCACCTTGTAGTAGCTCTGCGGATCGTCTGGCTCAACGGCCACCGGGCACACGAGCACCTCGGCGCCGTACGCCTTCAGGAGGGCGATCTTCTCGGGCGCCACCTTGTCGGTCATGACGAACACGCAGCGGTAGCCGCGCTGGGCGGCCACGATGGCCAGGCCAACGCCGGTGTTGCCGCTCGTCGGTTCGACGATCGTCCCGCCGGACTGGAGCAGCCCCTCGCGCTCGGCGTCGAGGATCATCTCGAGCGCCGGTCGGTCCTTGGACGACCCGCCCGGATTCTCGGTCTCCATCTTCATCGCCAGCACGCTCGGGATGGCGTGGGTCTCGCTGATGCGCTTCAGCCGGACGAGCGGGGTGTCGCCGATGAGGTCGACCACCGACGAGTGGATCGCCGTGCCATCGAGACGGGGATCCCGCTGGGCGGGTTCCGGCGGCGTCATGCCTCCGAGGGTAACGGTTCGCCTGCGGCGCGGCGTCGGTCCAGCGCCGTGGCGACCATCACCACCAGGAACGTGGCGACCGCGCATAGCGCCATCGTGGCGCCCGTGCCCGTGCCGTGGTGGTACGAGATCAGCAGACCGACGATGGCCGAGAACGCTCCGACCACGACGGCTGTGGCCATGATCGACGGCACCCGTCGGGCCAGCAGCGTGGCGGTTGCCGGTGGGGCGATGAGGAAGGCGAACACGAGCAGGTTCCCGACGGTCTCGAACGAGGCGACGATGGCGAGCGCCATCAGCGCCAGCAGTGCCGCCCGCACCAGGCCAGGCCGGAACCCGAACGTGCCGGCCAGCCGCTCGTCGAAAGTCGTGGCCAGGAGCGCCCGATACAACACGAGGGTGCCGACCAGGATGATGAACGTGACGGCCAGTTGGCGTCGTAGGTCGGTGCCGTCGATGGCGTTGATGGAGCCGAACAAGAAGCGCTCCAGGTCGCCCGTGCGAGCGGCCGACGGCGTGGACATGATCATCACGGCCACGGCCAGGAAACCCACGAACAGCAGGCCGATCGACGTGTCGTCGGGGAGTGGGGAGTGGGCGCGCACAAGGCTGATGCCGAGCACCATGGCTGCAGCGGCCATGAGGGCTCCGACGCCGGCATTGAACCCGACGATGGAGGCGATGGCGATGCCGGGCAGCACGCCGTGGGCCAAGGCGTCGCCGAGGAAGCCCAGGCCGCGCAGCACCACCCACGTGCCGACCACAGATGTGGTCACGACGGTGAGCAGGCCGGCCCACAGCGCCTGGCGCATAAACTCGTTGTCGACGAAAGGGTCCACCCACCAGCCGATGGGATCGGTGAGGAACTCCACGGATCGAGTCTGCCTGGAGCCCGGTGCCGCTCAGCCGGCCAGGGCGTCGACGATGGCCCTGGTGTTGGTACGCATCAGCTCCTCGTAGCTGTCCGTGCCGCCGCCGCCACCAAGGGATTCGGCGGCCAGGCGTACGACCTCGACGTCGACAGAGCGGGCGAGGTTCTCGGCCTCGGCCCCGTCGTGGTCGGCATCGACGAAGATGGCTGGGACGTCCTCGCGGCCGATGGTGGCGGCAAGCTGCTGCAGGTCGACGGCGTTCGTCTCGGCCATCGTCGACGTGGACGGGATGACGGTCCCCACGACGTCGAAGCCGTAACGCTCGGCGAAGTAGCCGTAGGCGTCGTGGTTCGTGACCAGCACTCGCCGGCGCTCGGTCAGGACGCCCACGGTGTCTTCGATCTCGGCGTCGAGCGCTTCCAGTTGCTGGCGGTACGCCTCGGCACAGTCGGCGATGGCGTCGGCGTCGACACCGTCGCCAGCCTCGACGGCTTCGACGACGGCGTCGGCGAGCGGGTCGATGCTGGCGGCCACGATCGTCGGATCGAGCCACACGTGGGGGTCCACGTCCTCCTCGTGCCCCGCCTCCTCGTGGCCCGCCTCGTCCTCGTGACTACCGGCGAGGAGCTGCAATCCTGGCAGCTCGGTGATCGTGACGAGGAGGTCGGCGTCGACGCTGTCGAGCAGGGGTGTGGCGCCGGCCTCCAGCCCTGCCCCGTTGGCCACGACGAGCCGGGCTCCTTCGAGTCGTTGGCGATCGTGCAGCGACGGCTCGTACTGGTGCGGGTCGACGCCGGGGGGCATCAACGTCTCGACCGTGACGCCGGCCTCACCGTCGCATGTGAGCTCACCGATCACGTCCGCCCAGATACTCGTCGTCGCCAGCACGACGGGGGATCCGGCGTCAGGACCACCACTGCCGGCACCCTCATCGCCGCACGAGGCGGTGAGGCTCAGCGATGCGGCGATCGCCACCGGTAGTGCTCGACCGAGGCGAACGGCAGAGAGACTGAGAACCATTCCCAAGACATTACACTGAGGAACGCATGATTCCCTCCTCGAACGTCCGAGTCGACGGGCTCGTCGTGCGCTACGGCACAACGGTGGCGCTCGGGGCCTCCACGTTCGCCCTGCGGCCGGGCACGATCACGGCGCTGATCGGGGCAAACGGCAGTGGCAAGACGACGTTGCTTCACGCCCTCGCCGGCGTCGTGGAGCCGGCAGGAGGATCCATCGAGGGCAACGTCGGCGTCGCCTCGGCGCTCGTGTCCCAGCAGCACCATCATCACCGTTGGATGCCATTGACGGTGGCCGAGGTGGTCCGCATGGGTCGCTATCGACGCTTGGGGCTGCTCGGCCGGTTCGGTCCTGACGACCGAGCCGCCGTGACCGACGCCGCCGAGCGCGCCGAGGTCAGCGGTCTGATGACGGCCCCGTTCGGCGAGCTGTCGGGAGGCCAACAACAGCGCGTGCGGATCGCCCAGGCGCTCGCCGGCGAACCGGCCGTCCTGCTGCTCGACGAGCCGATCACGGGTCTCGATCCCCCGAGCCAGCGCCGCATCCTCGACACGATGCGAGCGGAACGCCGGCACGGAACCACCGTCGTCTTCTCCACCCATCACCTCGACGAGGCCGCCATCGCCGACAAAGTGCTGGTGCTCGGTGGGCGGGTGCTGGCCGCCGGTCCGCCCGACGAGACCTTGCGTCCAGACGTGCTGTCACTGGCGTTCGGAGGCCGGATGATCGTACTCGGCGACCGGGTCGTGCTCGACGACCACGGTCACCAGCACGACCACGGGGCCGAGTGCGCTCCCGGCGTCGACGTGGAGGCACCGTGAGTGCAGCGCGACAGAACGGCGCCGCGCACCGGATCGACGGTCCGCAGCGG
>JACDHN010000292.1 GCA_013821025.1 Acidimicrobiia bacterium
CGAGCGCCTTCTGGGATCGTGCGGTTCCTGATCGACAACCCCAGGGCCTACTGGAAGGCGACGCAGGTGACGGCTGCCCACGCCGGCATCGCCCTCGCCGCCTCGCTGGCCATCGCACTGGTGATCGGTGCGCTGCTGGCCTCATCGCGCTTCGCCGAGGAGGCCACCAACCCGGTGGTCACGCTGGTCCAGGTGACACCGTTCGTCGTCTACCTGCCGTCCGTGGTGCTGTGGCTCGGCGCCGGCAACCCTCCCGTGCTGGTGATCGCCACGCTCGTGTGCCTGCCGGCATTCGTGTTCGCCGCGGTCTCGGGCCTGCGTTCGGCGGACCCGGCGGCGGTCGAACTGCTGGCGAGCGTCGACGCCTCGTGGTGGGAGCAGCTCGTGCGCCTGAGATTTCCCTCGGCGCTGCCGGCGCTGTCTACCGCCGCCCGCTACAACATCGGGCTGGTGCTGATCGCCGTCTACCTGGTGGAGGGCCGCAACTACGAAACGTCGGGACTCGGCTTCCTGGGCAGGCGTGCGGACAGCTTCAACGAGGCCGACGGGGTGTGGGCCACAGTGTTCTGCATGGCGGCGCTGGGTGTCATCGGCTTGACCCTGATCGGCGTCGTCGACCGGCGCCTGCTGCGGTGGCACGCCTCCCAGCGCGCCTGAGCCGGTATCGTCTCATCGCAATGAGGCGCGCCGTGATCCCCGTGCTCATGGTGCTGGCGCTCGTCGCCTCGGCCTGCAGTGACGACGATGATGCTGATCTCACCACGCCGACGGATGCCGGAACGGTGACAGCCGGCGAGCCGTTCCCTGACGAGCGCTGCCAGGAGAACCGCGACGCCGGGACCATCACGTACCTGTCGGGATTCGACTTCGCCGCCTCGGCGAGCATCGTCGAGGTGCTCGTGGCCGAAGAGCGCGGTTACTTCGAGGCGCTGTGCCTCGATGTCGAGCTCACGCCGAGCTTTTCCACCGCCAACTACCAGCCCGTCGCAGGCGGTGACGCCCAATTCGCCTCCGGCGGCTCATTCAGCGAGGTGGTGTCGTATGCAACCAGCAACGAGGCTGATCTCGTAGCGCTTGCCGTGGAGGGGCGGACGCCGATCGACGTGCTGATGCTCAAGCCCGACGCAGCGGCGACCCTGGAGGACCTCGAGGGAACCACCATCGGCGTCAAAGGCAAGCTCAATGCCTCGGTGGCGGCGATGCTGGCAAAGGCTGGCCTGGAGGAGGAAGCCGACTTCGACACGGTCCTGCTCGACGGGTTCGATCCCCTGGTGCACATGGAGATCCCTTCGATCGTCGGCGTGCCGGGCTATCGCAGCAACGAGCCAGGCCAACTCGAGCGAGCCGACGTCGACTTCGAGGTGTTCGATCCCGCCGACTTCGACGTGCCCGGAAGCTTCGGGGTCATCTTCTCCAGCGCCGAGTTCGTGAACGAGCATCCGACGGCAGCCCAGGACTTCATGCGTGCGTCAATGCGCGGCCTGGCCGACGCCATCGATGACCCCGACGCGGCAACGGCGATCGCCGTGGAGTTGATCAATGGCAACGACAACCCGAACTTCCTGTCACCGGAGGGCGAGGAGTTCCGCTGGCGGGTGGAGTCTGAGCTCGTGGCCGGCACAGCCGAGCTGCCGGCAGGCGTGATCGACCCAGATCTGCTGCAGGCAGAGGTTGACGCCTACGCCGCTGTCGGGATGTTCGGCGAGGAGACGCCCGATCTCGAAGGCACCTACGTCGATGTGCTCACCGAGGTCTACGCCGACGACGGCACGGTCATCTGGCCATCTGGTTGAGCGCTAGACCAGCAGCTGGCGGGCGCGTTCGACATCTTGCTTGAGCTGGGCGCTGAGAGCGTCGATGCCGTCGAACTTGCGCTCGCTGCGAAGGAACTGCGAGAAGCGCACCCGTGCCGGCTCCCCATAGAGGTCGTCGTCGAACTCGAGCAAGTGCGCCTCCAACAGCGAGTGGTCTGCGTGCTCGTAGAACGTGGGCCGGCGGCCGAGGTTTATCGCGCACGGGTGCGTGGCACCCGTCGGCCGCTGGTACCAGCCGGCGTACACGCCGTCGGCAGGCAGGCACATGGACTTCGGAACCTCCACGTTGGCTGTCGGGAACCCGATGAGGCGACCGCGGTGGTCGCCCTCCACGACGATGCCACGGGCCTCGAACGGCCGACCAAGCATCCGCTCGGCGAGATCGACATCGCCACCGGCGAGCGCGCGACGGATCGCCGTGCTGCTCACCGGCTCGTCGACTCCGTCAGGTCGGGCCAGTAGCTCGACGGGGGTCACGACGAAATCGAACGACTCTCCCAGCCGGCTCAGCAACTCGACGTTGCCGCGACGATGGTGACCGAAGTGGAAGTCGCTGCCCACGACGACGACTTCGGCAGCGAGGGCGTCGACGAGGACGCGTTCGATGAACGACTCGGGGTCTTCCAACGACTGGCGCTCGTCGAACGTGATCACGACGGTGCCGTCGACACCGGTGGCGGCAAGCAGCTCCAGACGTTGATCAGCGTCGGTCAACAGCTCGGGCGCCGACTCCGGTCGGACCACGCTTGCCGGATGGCGGTCGAAGGTGACCACGACCGAGCGGGCTTCAGTCTGCTCGGCCAGCCGGCGCACGTGGTCGATGACGACCTGGTGTCCGAGATGCACGCCGTCATAGGATCCGATCGTCACGACACTCCGACGGCCGGGGAACACCGGGGCGCTGGGGTCGTTCACCACCCGCATGGCCGGAACGCTACCGGTTGACTTCGGCGGCCAGCACGACCGATGGCTTGGCCTCGCCGGCGCCGATCCGCTCGTACACGGCCAGCAAGTGGCCATCAGGACCCGACACGGCCCAAGGACCGTCGCCCGACCACGCAGGCAGCACCCGTCCGTTGGCGATGAGCGCTGCCGTGGCGTCGTCGACGACCACGTGATCCAGGTCCCGCACCGCCGCGGCCACGGGCAGCAGCTCGCACTCATCGATCGGGCCGGACTCGGAGATGTCGAACGATCCCACGGCCAGGCGACGGAGTTGCCGCAGGTGGGCGCCGCCGCCGAGCAGCCGGCCGAGATCGGCGGCCAGCGTCCTGATGTACGTGCCCGACGAGCACTCGACGTCGATCGCCAGCACGCCCTCGTCGTCGGTCCGATGCACGTCGAATCGTGAGACCGTCACCGGTCGCGCCTGCCGCTGCACGTCGACTCCCTGACGGGCCAGCTGGTGCAGGCGGACGCCGCCGACCTTGAGCGCCGACACCATGGGAGGGACCTGCAGGATGTGGCCGGTGAGCGCAGCGGCCGCCTGCTGTGCGTCGTCGATCGAGACTGCCACCATGTCATGGCTGGCCGTCACCTCCCCCGAGGCGTCGAGCGTCGATGTCTCAATGCCGAGCACGACCTCGCCGGTGTAGCGCTTGGTGGATCCGCTCACGAAGCGCAACAGCCGAGTGGCCTGGCCGACGCCTACCACCAGCACACCGGTGGCGTCCGGATCCAGCGTGCCGGCGTGCCCGACACGGCGCTCGCCGAGACGCCGCCGAAGGACATCGACCACATCGTGGCTGGTGATCCCGGCCGGCTTGTCCACGACGGCGACGCCGTGCACCGTTGACGGACGCCGACGAGCCACTAGTCCTGGCGGTCGGAGTCCTCGTCGACCGGCGCTTCGTCGGCGCGCAGGATCTCCTCGATGCGCTCGGCCGAGCGGATCACCTGGTCGGGTCGGAACTGCAGGATCGGCGTCTTACGGGCCCGGATCTGGCGGGCGATCGACGACTGCATGCGCGATCGGTGCTCGCCGAGCACATCGACGATCTCATCGTCGCGCTCTGGCCCGTCGAGCGAATCGAAGAACACGATCGCCCGGTTCAGCTC
>JACDHN010000293.1:0-379 GCA_013821025.1 Acidimicrobiia bacterium
TCTCGCAAGGGAGTGTGGGTTCGAATCCCGCCCCGGGCACCGATTTAGCTGGGTCTTTGAGTGGCTGACCTCAAGTCAGCTAGAAGATGAACAAGGAATCCGTGCACAGATCGTGCACAGAATGCTACGGTTCACGCGTGGCTCGGGGTTCGATCCGACGCAAGGACGGCGGGTGGTCGTACCGCGTCGACCTCGGACCGGACCCGGCGACGGGCAAGCGGCGCCAGGTCGCCAAGCAAGGGTTCCGAACGCGCAAGGCGGCCGAGGCGTCGCTCGGCGAGGTGTTGAGCGCGGCTGCCATGGGCTCGGTGGTCAGCCGCTCGGCGACCACCGTGGAGGAGTTCTTGAACGACTGGCTCTCGAGCCAGCGGCATCGGCT
>JACDHN010000293.1:389-1504 GCA_013821025.1 Acidimicrobiia bacterium
CGGCCGACGTCGCTGCACAGCTACAAGATGGCGATCGACCGCATCAGTCGTCGGCTCGGCAAGGTGCCGGTGCAGGCCCTGACGCCGCTGCAGATCGAGAAGTTCTACGCCGAGCTGCTCGGCAGCGGAGGTCGTGGCGGCAAGCCGCTGTCCGCGAAGACGGTGCGCAACAGTCACGTCGTGCTGCGCAAGGCCTTGTCCGACGCCGAGCGGCTGGGACTCGTGCACCGGAACGCCGCCGCGGCCGCGAAGCCGCCGAGCTTTTCACGGCCCGAGTTCGCGACCTGGTCATCCGAGGACCTCCGCGAGTTCTTCACTGCTATCCGTGATGAGCGCATCTTCGCTCCGTTGGTGGTGCTCGCCACGACGGGCATGCGGCGAGGCGAGGTGCTCGGGCTTCGCTGGTGTGACGTCGACCTCGACGCCGGCCAGCTCGCGATCGTGCAGACGTTGACTGCGGTGGATGGCGTGCCCACGATCGGAGCCACGAAGACGTCGCGCAGCCGGCGCACGGTGTACATCGACCCGCAGACCGTGACAGTGCTGCGCGAGCATCGCAAGCGTCAGCGGGAGGAACGGCTCATCGCCGGCCCGGCGTGGACGGCGACACCCGATCTCGTGTTCCGCGACGAGGCGGGCATGCTGATCCATCCCGACCGGTTCTCTCGCGAGTTCAGCCGCGTCGTCGCATCCTCTGGCCTGACGCCGATCCGGCTCCACGATCTCCGGCACACGTATGCCACACTCGCCCTCAAGGCAGGCGTGCACCCAAAGGTGGTGAGCGAACGGCTCGGCCACGCGACCGTCGGCATCACGCTGGATCTGTACTCGCACGTCACGCCAGCCATCGCCCGTGACGCTGCCAACGTTGTCGCAGACCGGATCTTCGAGTAGCGATGGCGATCGAGCGGATCCCGCGGATCCGCCTGCGCGGCGTTCACGACGACAGTCTGTTCGTCGTCCGCGGCGACGAGCTCGACGCGAGCGTGCTGGCCGAGGACGCCTCCCGATTCCACGAACGGTTCATCGAGTGGGGTCGGTTCGGCATCTCGGCGTTCCAGGCCACGAATGAATCCGAGATCGATGTCATCTGTCAGACGCGCCTCGTTCGCTTC
>JACDHN010000293.1:1514-3864 GCA_013821025.1 Acidimicrobiia bacterium
CGCCGAGCCCATCTCGAGATGGTTGGAGTGGAGATCGTCCCGACGTTCCGTCGACCGCACGTGACCCTCTGCCACGAGCAGCTCGACGAGCTGGTGACGCGGCTGCGGCGATGCGAACACCGCGTTCTCCCCAATCCGTACAATGTCGCGGACGACGGGATGTGATCGATGATGAGCATGGAAGTCGACCTCCGGGTTGACCTGAACACCGAAGACGACACCGGGCTGCCATGGGCCTTCGTCCGTGATGCACGGGATCCGGCATTGCTCAAAGAGGGTGCGTGGCTGGTCGTCGGTTCCGGCAACGCTCGGGCAGTCGCCCAGGTGGTCGAGATCGACGACGAACTCGTCTGGGTGCGCCCTCTGCCTGGCCCGGTCAGTCAGTACCGGCAGCTCGTCGGCGAACGCGGCGCAGCTCAAAAAACGCGCTGATCGCCAGACAGCGACCGTCCACGACGGTGTGAATCGCGTCACAGCCGATTGACCGCTGAACACCGCCACATACCGCCACGAACCGCCACGTACCGACGACTGCCGATCCGTCCGATGAGCGGAGGACAGGGGCCTTGTCAGGGAGGATCACAACGGTGTAACTAGACGAGATGAGCGTCGTTGGGGACTTGGAGCTCGCGCTGGACGCGTATCCGTTGCTGCTGACCGTCGAGGAGGCGGCCGAGGTGTTGCGGATCAGCCGATCGCTCGCCTACGAGCTGGCGCATCGCTACGAGACGACCGACGGAACCGACGGCATCACCGTGATGCGAGTCGGATCCTGCCTTCGTGTTCCCCGCTGGGCACTCGCCGAGCTCCTCGCCACCGGACGCGTCGTTCGCCTCGCTGACGCTCTGGAGAACTGAGCAGCGACGATGTCCACAACGGCCCTCGTCCTCACGCCGTCGAAGGGCCGCACCGCCGACGCACGACAACGGATCCTGCCGACGCTTCTGCCGGACAACACCGTCGCAGCCGATCGACGGCCGCGGTCCAACCGCCCCACCCTCGGAGCCTGACGCCGTGCATCCCCCGCCCCATGCTCCACCTCGACCATGCGAGTTCAGACAAGTGCCCGCCGCCGGGCGCGCGGGCTTCTCGGTGCGATGCTGCGGGTGACGACTCTGCATGCGTCGTCGGCGGCGGCGACGGCCGCGTACTACGCGCAGTACCTCGCGGCGGCACCTGGTGAGGCGCCGGGGGAGTGGCCCGGTCGTCAGGCGCACGGCCTGGGCTTGTCGGGGCCGGTGACGGTCGAGGCGCTCGAGTCGCTGTTGTCGGGCTGCCACCCGGTGACGGGCGCGACGCTTGGTCGTGAGCTGTTGGACCGGTTCACCGCGGATGGTCGGGTGATCAAGGCGGTGTCGGGGTTCGATGCGACGTTCTCGGCACCGAAGTCGCTGTCGGTGTGGTGGGCGCTGACCGGCGACGACCGCCTGCTCGACGCGCACGACGCCGCAGTGACAGCGACGCTGGATCATCTGGAGCGGTTCGGGTCGACGACACGGGTCCGCCGCGACGGCGGCCGTCTGCATCCGGAGACGGGTGGGTTGACGATGGCCACGTTCCGTCAAACGACGTCGCGCGAAGACGATCCGCAGATCCACACCCACGCGGTGGTCTCAGCGAAGGTTCAGACCCCCGATGGGCGCTGGCTGGCGTTGGACGCCCGGTTCTTGAAGCGGCATCAGCGGATGCTCGGCGGGCTGTACCAGTCGGCGCTGCGCAGCGAGCTGACCGCCCGCTTCGGGGTCACCTGGGATCCGATCATGAACGGCCAGGCCGAGCTCACCGGCATCCCCCACGGACTGCTGATGATCTTCTCGAAGCGTGCCAGCCAAGTCGACGCAGCGCTCGAGGACAAGCTGGTCGAGTTCCGTGACCGTCATGGTCGGGATCCGACCCGGTGGGAACGCGCCGCACTTTGCCGTGAAGCGGCGGTCGACACCCGCTCACACAAGTCCGGTGCCGGTGCCGGTGATCTCCAGCAGCGTTGGCTCACTGAGGCCGTCGAACATGGCTGGACGCCCCGACGGTTCAACGATGTGCTCGCCGAGCACCGCATCGTCGACCCGCCGGCAGAACCGGTGACGCACGAACAGGTCGTGGACCGGTTGTCGGCGGGCGGCTCGACGTGGGGACGTGGCGATGTGCTGCGCACCATCTGCGACCTCACCCCGCCGATCCCGGACATGTCTTCGCGGCGGTGGACCGCAGCGTTGGAGCGTGCCTGCGATCAGGTGCTCGACGGGTGCGTCAACCTCGACCCCGGCAGCGCCGCCAGCCGGCGGGGGTGCGATGGGCGGTCGGTCTGGATTGAACCCGTCGCAGCGCAGTATTCCAGCGAACTGATCATCGC
>JACDHN010000067.1 GCA_013821025.1 Acidimicrobiia bacterium
ACGAAGAACCGATACCCCTTATCGGTGGGAATTCGACCAGCCGACGTGTGGGGCTGGGCCAGGAAACCCTCCTGCTCGAGCACCGCCAGCTCGTTGCGCACGGTGGCCGGCGACACGCCGACGCCGGGCGCGTCGGCGATGTGGGTCGAGCCCACCGGTTGCGCCGTCGTGATGTACTCACGCACGACGGCGCTCAAGATCGCGGCTTTGCGGTCGTCGAGCATCTTGGCACTCCACGCTACCGACCGCTAACGGCCGTCGGCGTCACTGCCTTCCGCTCGGCCGCCGGGCTCGGAAAACCGGCCTCCCGAGCGAGTTTCGACACGGGCGTGCAACGCAGTGGCCAGTCCTGGGAGGTGCGCATGTCGCCTTCGAGTTCGCCACATTGAACCGCTCAGCCGAGCTCACGCTCCTCTCCCAGCTCGAGCTCGGCGGCATCGAGCAGTGCGCAGACGGGAGCGATTGACCGAGATGTCGCCCTCGCTAGTCGCCGAGCTTCAGGACCGAGATGAAGACGTCGCCTGGCACCTCGACCCGCCCGATCGACTTCATCCGCTTCTTGCCCTCCTTCTGACGTTCCAGCAACTTGCGCTTGCGTGTGATGTCGCCGCCGTAGCACTTGGCGAGCACATCCTTGCGCTTGGCCCGCACCGTCTCGCGGGCGATGACCTTGCCGCCGATCGCTGCCTGGATCGGCACGTCGAACAGTTGACGCGGGATCAGTTCACGAAGCTTCTCGGTCATGCGGCGACCGTACGCAGCGGCGCCGCTGCGGTGGACGATCGTGGAGAAGGCGTCGGCGGTCTGCCCGTTCAGCAGCACGTCGACTCGCACGAGGTCCGACGCCCGGTACCCCGATGGCTCGTAGTCCAAGCTGGCGTAGCCCTGCGAGCGGCTCTTCAGCTGGTCGAAGAAGTCGACCACCACCTCGGCCAGCGGCAACTCGTACTGCAGCTCCACGCGCTCCGACGACAGGTACTCGATCTTGCCCATCTCGCCACGGCGCGCCTGGCACAGCTCCATCAGCGTGCCGGTGTAGTCGGTCGGCGTGATGATCAAGATCTTGTAGTACGGCTCGGCAATGCGCTCGATGGACTGCACCTGCGGCAGCTCGGCCGGGTTGGCGACGTGCACCACCGAGCCGTCGGTCTGGGTGACCTGGTACTCGACGCTGGGAGCCGTTGCGATCAGTCCAAGGCCGAACTCGCGCTCGAGTCGCTCCTTCACGATCTCCATGTGCAGCAGGCCGAGGAAACCGCAACGGAAGCCGAAACCGAGCGCCCCCGACGACTCGGGCACATAGGTGACCGAGGCGTCGTTGAGCGACAACTTCTCCAGTGAGTCGCGTAGGTTCTCGAACTCGTCGCCGTCGATCGGGAACAGGCCCGAGAACACCATCGGCTTCGGATCGCGGTAGCCGGCGAGCGGCGTGTCTGCGCCCCGCAAGGACGTCGTGATGGTCTCACCGGAACGCGCCTGGGCCACCTCCTTGATGCCGGCGATGAGGTAGCCGACCTCCCCAGGTCCCAGCTCGGCGACGGGTGTCGGCACCGGTCGGCGGATACCGATCTCGATCGCCTCATGGCTGGCGGCGGCCTGCATGAACGTGACCTTCGATCCAGCCGTCAGCCGGCCGTGCATCACCCGCACGCTCGACACGACGCCGCGGTACTGGTCGAACTGGCTGTCGAAGATCAGTGCCTGCAGTGGCGCGTCCTCGTCGCCGGTGGGCGGCGGGATGCGCTCGGCGACAGCGTCGAGCAGGGCGTCGACGCCAGTGCCGGTCTTGGCCGAGATTCGCAGGATGGAATCCGCAGGGATGCCGAGCACCTTCTCGATCTCGGCGGCGTACCGGTCGGGATCGGCGGCCGGCAGGTCGATCTTGTTGAGCGCAGCGACGATCTCGAGGTCGTGCTCCATCGCCAGGTAGCAGTTGGCGAGCGTTTGCGCTTCGATGCCCTGGGCGGCGTCGACCACGAGCACCACGCCCTCGCAGGCGGCCAGCGATCGGCTGACCTCGTAGCCGAAATCGACGTGCCCCGGCGTGTCGATCAGATGGAACACGTCGCCCTTCCACTCGACGCGCACGTTCTGAGCCTTGATCGTGATGCCCCGCTCCCGCTCGAGGTCCATCGAGTCGAGGTACTGGTCGCGCATCTGGCGCATGTCGACCGCACCCGTCATCTCGAGGATGCGATCCGACAACGTCGACTTGCCATGGTCGATGTGGGCGATGATCGAGAAGTTGCGAATGCGGGCGAGGTCCATAGGCCTCTCGCCGATGCTACCGGTGACGGTTGGGAGGGCCCCGAGGCCGCCGATAGCGTGGGCCGGCGCCATCTGGAGCGTCCGCTCCCGTTCATCGTCCGTCGCAAAGGGTCATCCGTGGCAAACATCAAGAGTCAGAAGAAGCGCATCCTCACGAACGCCAAGCGCACCGAGCGCAACAAGGCGGTGCGCAGTGAGCTGAAGTCGCGCGTCAAGCGCGCCGTGGGAACGATCGGTTCGGATGACAACGCAGAAGCGACTCGGCTGGCGATCAAGCGCCTCGACAAGGCGGCGGCGAAGCGGATCATCCATCCCAACCAGGCGGCGCGTCGAAAGAGCCGCCTGATGCGCAAGCTCAACGCTGGCTGAGTTGCTGGTCGCACTCGCTGCGCTCGTTCGACTGCGCCTCGTCGCTGGCGCTTCCCTCGGCGCCTGACAGCAGGCCGTCCACATCCTGGGGGCCAAAGCGGTCACGCCTTGGGCCCGCCCTCTTCAAGCGCCCAGTCGGGATAGACGCGCCACGAGCACCTCGAGCACGATGTCGTCGGGGAGTTCACGCGCCCCGCGCAGGTCGAGGTCGGCGGCGGCGAGCAGATCGAACGCCCGCCGGATCTTCGTGCCGCCGAGCTTGCGGGACAACTCCAGCGCTTTGCGGGCCGGGAAGCCAGGCTTGATGCCGAGCAACGAAGCGGCCTGAGCTTCGTTGCGGGCGTCGGCGCCATCGAGCTTCGCCAGCCGGGTGTAGTGGCCGTGCAGGACGGCCATCACCTGCAGCGGGTGACGTCCGCCGGAGTGGACCATCCGATCGAGCATCCCGAGAGCGTCCGGCGTGCGTCCCCGATCGATGGCATCGGTGAAGTCCCACGGCGGGACGCCGCCACGTTCCCCGAGGAACGGTTCGACATCGTCGACCCGCAGGCGACGGTCGGGGCCGAAGGCTGCAGCGAGCGTCTCCAACAGCCCAGCGACCATGCCGACGTCCTCTCCGAAGTGCGCAGCGACCAGCGAGCCGGCGTCGGCGTCGAGCGACACACCGTGACGCTGGGACATCTCTGTGATCCACTGTTGGCGGTCTCGCTGCCGTAAAGGCGGTGTCGTGCTGACGGTCGTGCCACCGGCGGCCAACGCGTCGGTGAGCGACTTTGGAAGCCGTGCAGAAGCGGCCACGAGCACGAGCGACGTCGATTCGTTGGGCGTAGCGAGGTAGGCGATCAACGGGCGTAGCTGCTCGGCGGTGAACCGGCCGATGTCGCGGGCGAGCACGACCCGGGAGTCGGTGAACAGTGGCGGGGTGTTGGCGGCGGCGATCACGTCGGCCAGCTCGTAGTCGGGATCGTCGTACTCGTCGACGGCGAGCGAGCGGTGGGTGTCGCCGAGCAGCTCCTGAACGTGGGCCGACACGGCGTCGCGCAGGACCGACTCGTCGCCCCCCGTGAACAACGTGGCACTCATCGGTGCTTCATTCTGCCTGGTCATGACGAGCCTCGTCCGTGCCACACGGCCGCCGCCACCCCGATGCCCACAAGCACCCATCCCGTCACTACCCATGGGGCCGGCGGTTCGAGGGCGCTGGCGACGATCGCAACGGTGTCGACCCAACGAACGCCGACGTCGACAGGGGCCATCACCGCCCCGGCCATGGCGGGGACGTTGGCGGCCACCAGCCCGGCCGGCAAGCCGTAGAGCATCACCACGCCGGCGACTGGGACGGCAAGCACGTTGGCCGGCAGGCTGACCAGCGGCAGCCGCTGGAACACGAGCAGCGCCGGCAGGGCAACACCGAGCTGGGCACCGAGCGTGATGCCGGCAGGCAGGGCCAGCGGCCCCAAGCGGTGCAGACGGCGGGCCAGCCACGGACCCACCGTCGTGACGCCGAGCGTGGCGCCGACCGACAGCCAGAACCCGATCGACGACACGAGCAGCGGGTCGACCGTGACCAGGGCGATCACGCTCAGGGCCACGACCCGCACCGGACGCTGGGGGCGCCCGACCACGAACGCCGTCGCCGTCAGGCCGGCCATCACGCCGGCCCGCAGGATCGACGGCTCAAAGCGTGTAAACGCCACGAACCACAGGATCAACGCGCACGTGAAGGCCCAGCGCCACCACGCCGACAGCAATCTCAGCAGCGGTCCTGCCGCCGCCAGCACGAACGCCACGTTCTGGCCCGAGACGGCCGTCAGGTGCGACAACCCGCTGGCTCGGAACCGCTCGACCATCTCGTCGGGCTGATTGCGGTCGTCACCGACCACGAGGCCTAGGTACAGGGCGTCGTGCGGCGCGCCGAGCTGCGTCGATGCCCTTGTGACGGCGTCTCGGACACGGTTCGTGAAGCGATGCAAGGCCGCGCCGGCTCCCTCGTCGGCCACCCAGTCGATGTCGAACCGCCCGACGATGTGCTGGGGAGCCACCCAGCTCACGCGGTCGGCGTCGAGCGCCCGGCGAGTCCCGGACACGAGCTTTCTCTCTCCGACCTGCCACCGCGAGATGCGCAAGCCGGACGCCCGTCCGTACTCGCGGACCTCGAAGCGCTCGCCATCCACCTGGAGGACCACCCGCCAGGCGCCGAACGACGGCTCGGGGTCACGCATCACGGTCGTCCAGCCCTGCCACTGGCCGAGCTGATCGGGCTCGAGCGCCTGCCATGCCTGATCACCGCGCACCGATGCGACGGCAGCGAGACATGTCAGGACGGCGATCACCTGGACGATGCGTGGACGCCGCAGGATCGCGATGGCGATGAGCGCCCCAAGTCCGGTGAGAACCAGGATCCAGTGCGGATCGGGTCGCCACCACGCCGCCAGCGCGATCACCGCAGCCGCCAACGCCACATGTGCGTCGGCGGCTGCGTGTACTCGATGTTCGATGTCGATCCCGTAACGTGACGGCATCGGACGCGCACTGAGCTCACTGGAATCGCTCGGCGAACCCTCTCGCCGCGGGCGTCGCGGCCACGGTGATCCTCCCGCTGGTAACGGGGACTCATTCCGAGCCGACATGGTCCCGGCGCCCCCCTCGGCGCCGACGCCTGCGCCGCCAGGCGCGCCCTCGGGTTCGTCGGGTTCGTCGGGTTCGCTCATCGGAGGGCCGCGTTGGTACCGCTCGCGCATCCGTGCCTTAGGCCCGTTCGTGGCCCTGATCCCGCCCGCCATCGTCGGCATTGGGGGTGCTGCACTGTTGCGCATCGGTGACTCACGCCCCACCGGGATCGCCGGCCTCGTGACCGGGTTGTGGGCGGCACCGGGCCTGCTGGTACTCGGAGCGCCGCTGTCGGATACAGACCTGCACCCGTTCGGCATCGGGCTGAGCATCGTCGTCTGGCTGCTGATCGGCTTCGTCGCCTCCCGCCGGGCGACGCGTGATCCAATGGCCGACTGGTCGCAATACTGGCGCCACTACCTGTGGGCGGCGGCCGGCATCCTGCTCGGCGTCGTGGCAGCACTCGTCGTGGTGGGTGTCGTCTTCCGCGAAGCGTTGCTCTGACGCACAACTTGATCACACGCTGACCAACTCTCGCACCGCCGCCAGCTTGGCGGGACCGATGCCAGGCACAGCCTCGAGGTCGTCAACAGTGGCGAACGGTCCACTCTGCTCTCGGTGCAGCACGATGGCCGCTGCCGTGGCCGGACCGACGCCGGGCAGCGTGTCGAGCTGCTCAACCGTTGCCGAGTTGAGGTCAACGGGTTCGACCGGACCCGTTGTCGGTGCGGAACCGGCCGGCACGCCGGACGCCGCCGGCACCGCCTCACCCGGCTCGGGAACGAACACCTGGCTGCCGTCGGCCAGCGCCGCCGCCAGGTTGACGACATCGAGGTTGGCTCGCCGTGTGGCGCCGCCGGCGCGCACGATGGCGTCGTTGACGAGCGATCCGGGAGGCAGCGTGTACACCCCTGGCCGAGCGACCGCGCCTGCTACGTGCACGGTGACGTCGTCAGTCGAGGTTGCAGCAGTCGGCGACGACGATGGGGTGGCACCATCGCGACCGGGTGCCGGCGCACTGCTGCTGGTGGTCGAGGCGTAAGGCAGCGCCGCCTCGGTGGGAGGGCGCGGCGACCGCAACAACCACCATCCACCGATCGTGATCGCCACCACTGCCAGTGACGTGGCGACAAGCCGACTGGCGCCGAACCAGATCACCCACGCCCGAGCCTGCTGCGCCCAGTGAGGAGCGGCGCCAGGCCGTCGCAACTGCCGATCAGCGTCAACGTCGTCCTCGAGGTGCTCACCGGACGGGACGGCCATCCGCCACCTCCTCGCCCACCGCGCCCGTGATCCGACGCGTCGTCATCGGGGGAAGTCGGATGCGACCCTAGCGACGCCGCAAGCGCCGCCGACGCCGGACGGGCGATCCGATCAAACTGTCAGAACAGGCGCGACGTGAGCTGCTTGCGGTAACGAGCGGTCCGCGGGTCGTCGGGACCCATCAGCTCGAGCAGGTCGACGAACCGCTGGCGGGCGTCGTCGTCATCGCGCACGGAGTCGAGCAGCGTGGTCAACTGCTGCTCGTAGTCGTCTTCAGGGGCATCACCGAGCCGGGCGGCGGCGGCGATCTTGCGGGTGCGGTCCGACTCAGGGATGCGCTCCAGTAGCGCCAGCGCCTCGTCGTTGTCGCCCCGCTCGACGAGCAGCTCGGCCAGGGCGACGATCGCGTCTTCGTTGCCGGGCTCGCCCTCGAGCACCTTACGTAGGCTGGTCTCGTCGCCGGCGGCGAGCAACTCGGCCTGCAAGGACTGCCCGGCCGTCGGCAGCAGCTTGTCGACGAACTCCTGCACGAAATGCTCTGGATAGCTACCCATGAAGCCGTCGACAGGCTGACCGTCGCGCAGGGCGTACACCGCCGGGATCGACTGCACGCTGAACGCTTGAACCACTCCTGGGTTCTCGTCGATGTTCACCTTGGCCAGGATGACCTTGCCGTCGGTGGCGTCGATGACCTTTTCGAGGATGGGGCCGAGCGTCTGGCACGGTTCGCACCAGGGTGCCCACATGTCGACAACGACGGGAGTGGTCTTGGAGCGCTGGACCACCTCGGATTCGAACGTGGCATCTGTGACGTCGACGGTCATGCGTTCAGGCTATCGGTGGCATCTCGCAGGCCCGATGGCCCGATGGCCCGATGAGCCCGGTGGGCCGGAAACCTCCCTCGGCACGACCGTCGGTACTGTGGCGCCATGGTCGACGTTCCCGGGATCGACGCTTCGGCGGTGTCGGAGTGGCTGGAGGTCACCGTGACGGGAGCCCAGGGTCCGTTCCACTTCGAGCGCATCGCCGGCGGTCACTCGAACCTCACCTATCGCGTCGAGAGCGCAACCTCTGCACCGATGGTGCTGCGCAGGCCACCGCTCGGCCACGTGCTCGCCAGCGCCCACGACATGGGCCGCGAGCACCGCATCATCTCCGGGCTGGCGCGCTCGGACGTGCCGGTGCCACCGGCGCTCGGCTTCTGCGAGGACGCCGACGTCAACGGTGCCCCGTTCTACGTGATGGCGTACGTCGACGGGTACGTCGTGCGCTCGGACGAGATCGCCGCAGCGGTCCTGGTGCCGGCCGCTCGCACCGAGGTGAGCCGGACGCTCGTCGATACGTTGGCTGCGATCCACAGCGTCGACCTCGACGCCACAGGGCTGTCGGGGCTCGCACGCCACGACGGGTACATCGCCCGCCAGCTCAAGCGGTGGTACGGCCAGTGGAACCAGCAGAAGACGCGCGAGCTGTCCGGCGTCGATCGCGTACACGAGGCGCTCAGCGAGCTCACGCCCGCGCAGCAGGAGGCGACGATCGTCCATGGCGACTACCGCCTCGACAACTGCATCGTGGGCAACGACGGGAAGGTGCGAGCCGTCCTCGATTGGGAGATCTGCACGCTCGGCGACCCGCTGGCCGACCTCGGGATGCTGATGGTGTACTGGACCGGACCAGACGACGAGACGTCGGCATGGCCGGGTGGCCGGGCGACGACGCTCGAAGGGTTCTGGAACCGGGACCGCATCGCTGCCCGTTACGCCGAGGTGTCGGGCCGAGATCTGGTGGCGCTCGATTTCTACGTCTCGTTCGCGTTCTGGAAGCTGGCCTGCATCCTCGAAGGTGTCTACTCCCGCTACCTCGGTGGAGCGCTCGGCGACCGGGACCGATCCGAGCTGGAGCCATTCGCCCGTCAGGTCGAGGCAGCCGCGCGTGCCGCCGAGCAACGCTTGGAGCTCGTGCGATGAGCCCCAGCAGCGACTACCGCCTCGTGGCCGAGGCCGGCGGGCTCGACAGTCCGACGCTGATCGTGATGTTGACGGGCTGGATCGACGCCAGCGAGTCGGCCAGCCGAGCCATGCAGGCACTGCTCGACGAGTGTGGCGGTGATCCGCTGGTGGAGTTCGACGACGACCAGTACATCGACTTCCGCGCCCGGCGGCCGATCATGTCGCTGCGCGACAGCGTGAGCACGGAGCTGTCATGGTCGTCGATCGAGATGCGCTCCGGACGGGACCTGAAGGGCAACGACGTGCTCCTGCTGTGCGGGCCGGAACCCGACATGTTCTGGCACCGCTTCGCCGAGCGCATCGGACAGCTGGCGCTCGACCTCGGCGTGTCGAAGATGATCGGCCTCGGCGCCTACCCGTACGCCGTGCCGCACACGAGGGCGCCGCGGCTGTCAGTCACCACGCCGTCGATCGATATCAGAGACCGGATGCCAACCCGGCACAGCAGCATCGACCTGCCGGCAGGCATGGCGGCCGTGCTGGAGCACACGATGCACGACCGCCATATCCCGGCCATGTCTTTGTGGGCCCAAGTGCCGCATTACGTGGCCTCGATGGCGTACCCAGCGGCAACGGTGGCACTGATCGAAGCACTCAACGAACACGCCGATGTCCTGATCGACGGCGCCGATCTGCGTCATGAGGCCCTCGGCCAGCGCGACCGACTCGATCGGCTCGTGAGCTCCAACGAGGAGCACCAAGCCATGGTCGTGCAGCTGGAACGGATCTACGACGCCGACGAGGACCCGACCATCGGTGACGCCCCCGCCGACGGCACGACGATGGGAGCGGGCCCGCTCCCGAGCGCCGACGAGCTGGCCGGCGAGATCGAGCGCTACCTTCGCGACCAAGGTAAGTGAGGGATCAGTCGATCAGGGCCAGCTCTTCGTCGAGGTACTGCTGGCGACACTTCGAGCGCTGCAGTTTCCCAGACGACGTCTTGGGCAGCGTGCTCGGCTCGACGAGCATCACGTCGCGGGGCGGTAGGCCACACACCTGCAACGTGCGGTGGTGGATGTCGTGGCGCAGCGCGGACACGGCTTCGGTGTCGCCGGCATCGAGACGAGTCTCGGCCACGACCACAACGCTCTCCTTGCCCTTGTAGCCCTCCACGCCGAACGCCATCACGTTGCCGGCGCGCACGCCGTCGATGCCGTTGACGGCGCGCTCGATGTCTTCTGGGAACACGTTGCGCCCGCCGACGATGATCACATCCTTGATCCGACCGCACAGCACGAGCTGGCCGTCGAGCAGATAGGCGAGATCGCCCGTGCACAACCAGCCGTCGCGGAACAG
>JACDHN010000068.1 GCA_013821025.1 Acidimicrobiia bacterium
GTCGACGACGATGGAGCCCGCCACCCGTGCTGCAAACGCGATCCACAGCTTGCGCGCCGGCAGGCGGAGCTCATTGGCCTCGAACGTGGTGCCGACGGCCGCTCCGGCTACGGCGAGGCGCAGCACGTCCGGACGGGACGCCCTGGCGATCGTCGTGCGCACGCCCGACCACGAGGCGATGCGGGCCGCTTCGAGCTTGCTGGCCATGCCCCCGCTCCCCCGGCTGGTGCCGGCGCGCCCGACGTCGATTGCGAGCAGCGGGTCGTCGGCGCCCACGTGCTCGATCAACGTGGCGTCGCGGCGCAGCGCCGGATCGGCACTGAACAGTCCGTCGAGGTCGGTGAGCAGCACGAGGGCGTCAGCGGCGATGCTGTGGGCAACGAGCGCCGCCAATCGATCGTTGTCGCCATAGCGGATCTCGTCGCTGGCGATGGCGTCGTTCTCGTTCACGATCGGCACGCATCCCAGTTGCAGCAACCGCACCAACGCCCTGCGGGCGTGTAGGTACTGGCTTCTGTCGACGAAGTCATGCGGATCGAGCAGGGCCTGGGCGGCCACCAGACCATGGTGGCTCAAACGTCGCCGGTACGACTCCAACAATCGAGGCTGGCCGACGGCGGCGAGCGCCTGCAACGTGGTGATGTCGGTAGGGCGGCTCGGGAGGTCGAGTACGCTGACCCCAGCGGCGATGGCACCCGACGACACCGCCAGCACCTCGTGACCGAGCGCTCGCAGCTCGGCGATCTCGTCACACAACTTGTCGATCGCCGAGTCGTCCACGGCCCCGTCGGTATCCGTCAACGACGACGTCCCAATCTTCACTACAACTCTCATTGCCGACCCGTCAACTTCTGTACTCGAAGGAGAAGTCGCCGATCCAGATGACGTCGCCGTCCTGGGCGCCGGCGCGGGCGAGCATCCTGTCCACCCCGAGGCGCTCGAGCCGCTGATCGATGTACGACAAAGCGTCGGGGTTGTTGACATCGTTGAGCGCCACGGCGCGCTCTGCGTCGCGTCCACTGACCCGGAACTCACCGTCGCTGATACGGTCGACCTTCGATCCAACGGGCTCAGGACGAAGGATCACCGTCTCCGAGGGCCGTGACTGCGCCTGGCGAGCCTCGTGCACGAGCGACGCCATGCGCCCGACGACCGGCGACAGGCCTTGGCCCGTCACCGCCGAGATCACGAACCGGTCGCGTCCGTCGGCGACGAAGTCCATCGACGCCGGGTCCACGACGTCGGCCTTCGTGGCGATGGTGAGACGCGGCCTCTTCAGCAGTTCAGGCTTGTACTCCCCCAGCTCGTGCAGCAGCACCCGCTCCTGGTCGTCGATCGTCACTTCGTCCATCGGCGCAAGGTCGAGCATCAGACACAGCACGCGAGCCCGTTGCACGTGGCGCAGGAACCGGAAGCCGAGTCCCTTGCCAGCGCTGGCGCCTTCGATGAGACCTGGGATGTCGGCGACCACGAAATCCGTGGTGTCGTCGACGCGCACCACACCGAGGTTCGGCTCCAGCGTCGTGAAGGGGTAGTTGGCGATCCTCGGCTTGGCCGCCGAAATGACGCTGATCAGCGTGCTCTTACCGACGTTCGGAAACCCGACGAGGGCGACATCAGCCATCAGACGCAGTTCCAGCCGCAGCCAGCGCTCCTCGCCGTACTCACCCTGCTCGGCGAACGACGGGGCTCGTCGCCGGTTGCTGAGGAAGTGGGCATTGCCCTTGCCGCCTCGACCGCCCCCTGCGGCGAGCCAGCGGTCGCCGTGTTGCAGCAGCTCGGCCAGCACCTCACCCGAGTACATGTCGGCGATGACGGTGCCCTCGGGGACGGACAGCTCCAGGTCGGCACCGCGCTTGCCGTGCATGTCCTTGCCCTTTCCGTGCACGCCGTCTCCGGCGCGACGGTGAGGATGGTCGCGAAACGCCAGCAGCGACGCCATGTTGTGATCAGCTTCGAGCCACACATCGCCGCCTTTACCACCGTCGCCGCCGTTGGGTCCTCCCATCACCACGGGACCTTCGCGGCGGAAGCTGACACAGCCCGCCCCACCGTCGCCGCCATGCACGTTGAGCTGGCACTCGTCGACGAACCCGGACATCCGGATAACGCTACCGTCAGCGGGGGGTCCGACCCGGGGGGCGTCGACCCTCGTAGCCTGGTACTCGATGGGCACGCCGGTCGACGCAGCCTCCCAGGAGCGGGCAGATCGCTGGGCGTCGACGATGACCGGACACCGCGCCGAGACCCTCGGCGATGACGTCACGCTGGCGCACACCGACTCGTGGGCCGGGCCGGGATCCACGGCCACGGTCGACCGCCGGATCCGAGAGGAGCTGGAGGACGCCAGCCTGGCACCGCTCGCTACGAGGGCGTTCGATGCGGGTCAGCGGCTCAGGCCGGAGGAGCCCGACCCGTGGCGAACATGCTTCGAGCGCGACCGCGACCGCATCCTCCACGCCGCCTCGTTCCGCCGCCTGGCAGGCAAGACGCAGGTGTTCATCTTCCCCCACGACCACCAGCGGACACGCCTGACGCACGCCCTGGAGGTCGCCCAAGTTGCCCGCGCGGTGTCGTCGGCGCTCGGGCTCAACGTCACGCTCACCGAGGCCATCGCCCTCGGCCACGACTGTGGGCACGGGCCGGGCGGCCACGCCAGTGAGGACGCGCTGTCTCCGTTCCTCGATGGCGGTTTCGATCATGCCACCTGGGGCGCCGACGAGACGCTCACACCGCTCAACCTCTGTGCCGAGACGCTCGACGGCATCCGCAACCACTCGTGGAGCCGGCCGGCGCCGGCCACACCCGAGGGTGAGGTGGTGTCGTGGGCGGATCGCATCGCCTACGTTTGCCACGACTTCGAGGACGCCGTCGCCGCCGGCATCGTCACGCCGGACCAGCTGCCATCCCGGGTTGCCGAGCGGTGTGGCACACGGCGTTCCCAGCAGCTCGATACGTTCATCAGCGCCATGATCGATGCGACTGCGGCGACGGGGCGCATCGGCATGACGGCCGACATCGCCGACGCGTTGGCACAGTTCCGCAAGTCCAACTACGACGCCGTGTACCTGCGTCCGGCGAGCCGCCGGCAGGCGGCGGCCGTGATCGACCTGTTGCGGGCGTTGGCCGAGCACTATGGCCGCCACCCCGAGGCGATCCCTGACGTGCAGGTCGAGGCCGGTTCGGCCGAGGCTGTGCGCGCCGCCGTCGGCTACGTCGCCGGTATGACCGATCGCTTCGCCTGCCAGCGCGCCGTCACCCTGCTCGACTGGAACGTCGACCGCCTCCCAGAAGGCATCGACACCCACCCCTGAGGAGGGCGTGCGAACCTCGTACGGCTTCTACCTCCAGAAGTGAGGCGGGTCAAGAGGCCGGATTGACGTCGACGACCTTGCGGCCCTTGCGCTGAGCGAACTTGACACTGCCGTCGACCTTCGAGAACAGCGTGTCGTCGCCACCGATGCCGACGTTGTGGCCTGGGTGGAACTTGGTGCCGCGCTGGCGCACGATGATCGTGCCGGCCGGAATGACCGTGCCGTCGTACACCTTCACTCCAAGGCGCTGAGAGTTGGAGTCGCGCCCGTTGCGGGTGGAGCCGCCGCCTTTGGTCTTCGACATCTCGGATCAATCCTTCTTCACTTGGAGGTGATCGACGTGATCTCGACCACGGAGTACTGCTGACGATGGCCGTAGCGACGGCGCTGGTTGGTGCGGCGCTTGTAGGTGAAGCCGTTGATCTTCTCACCCTTCGCGGCACCGACGATCTTGCCGACCACCTTCGCTGCCTTGAGCTCGTCACGGGTCGCCAGCACTGCGTCACCGTCGACGATCAGCACGGGAGCAAGTGAAACCTCGGAGCCGGTCTCGCCGTTGAGATGATCGACCTCGATGGTGACTCCCTGTTCGACCCGATGCTGCTTTCCGCCGGAGGCGATGACTGCGTACATAGCGACTCTCGATACTACCGGGCGATCAGTCGAGCAGGGCGGTGTCGACCTTGATGCCTCGGCCTTCGCATTCCGGGCAGATGTCGGAGAACTCGGTGAGCAGCCCTTCACCGATGCGCTTGCGAGTCATCTCCACGAGCCCGAGCTCGGTGATGTCGAACACCTGGGTGCGCGTCTTGTCCCGGGCCAGCGCCGCCCTGAAGGCGTCGATGACGGCTTGGCGGTTGTCCTTGCGCTCCATGTCGATGAAGTCGATGACGATGATCCCACCGATATCGCGCAGGCGCACCTGCTTGGCCACCTCCTGCGCGGCCTCGAGGTTGTTGTGGAACACGGTCTCCTCGAGGCTCGACCTGCCAACGTTCTTACCGGTGTTGACGTCGATCACGGTGAGCGCCTCGGTGTGCTCGATGATCAACGAACCGCCAGACGGCAGCCAGATCTTGCGGTCGAGGGCTTTGTGCACCTGCTCGTGTACGTGTTGGCGTTCGAACAGCGAGAGCCCCTCTGCGACCGGGTCGTAGTACTCCACTCGATCGCCAAGCTCGGGGTTGAAGGCGCCGACGTAATCGCGCACCTGCTGATAGAGCTCGCGGTCGTCGATGATGACGCCGCGATAGTCGGTGTTGAACTCCTCGCGGATGCGCCGAACGGCCAGCTCCGGCTCGCGATGCAGCAGCGTCGGTTGCTTGATCTTCCCGGCACGAGTGGCAATGTCGTCCCACTGGGCCAGCAGCAACTGCATGTCGGCGCGCAACTCCTCCTCGGTGGCATGCTCGGCGGCCGTGCGCACGATGAGACCGTGCTCGGCGGGCTTCACACGGTCGAGGATCGCCCGCAGGCGCTTGCGTGTGTCGTCCGGCAGACGTTTGGAGATGCCGAACGTGCGGGAGTTGGGGATCAGCACGACGAAGCGTCCTGGAAGCGACACCTCCTGGGTCAGCCGGGCGCCCTTGGCCCCGATCGGGTTCTTCGTGACCTGGCAGATTATGAGTTGGCGCGGTCGCAAGATGTCTTCGATGCGCCGCGAGTCCGAGTGCTCCTCGATGTCCTCGGCATCGAACTGCACGTCGCCGCGGTAGAGCACGGCGTTTTTCGGCGTGGCGATGTCGACGAACGCAGCCTCCATACCCGGTAGCACGTTCTGCACCCGACCGACATAGATGTTGCCGTGGATCTGGCTGACATCGTCGGCTGGCCGGCTCACGTAGTGCTCCATCAAGCTCCGACCCTCGAGCACTGCCACCTGCGCCATGCCGGGGCGGACCTGCACGCACATCAGGTAACGGCCGATCGGACGACCGTTGCGCTCCCGACCGCGACGCATCTCGGCCGTCTCGGCCGACATCACATCGGCCTCGCGCTCGGCGCCGCGCTGGCGCGGTTGTGCCTTCGTGGAGCGGGTGGTGCGGTCGCGGGTGCGCTTGCGCGTGGTCTTGGCCCGGTTGGCCGACGCGGTCGATTCGTCTCGCGACACTCGTGAAGCCGATGCCCCGGGCGACTGTGGGGCGGGCATGGTGTCACCGATCTGAGGCTTGCGCACGGTGGCCCGGCCGCCAGCCTCGGCCGACGGGCGGCCTTCTGCGATGCGCTCGGGCAACTCGATGTCGTCTGGCCGCGGGTCACCGGCGTCGCCGTTGCTCGCTGCTTTGCCTTTGCGGCGGCGCTGGCCGCCGCGGTTGCCGCGCCGTCGGCGCCGGGCGTTGCCGGATCCGTCAGTGCCGTCGTCGCCAGGGCGAGACGGCGACGACGTGGCATCCATCTCGTTCGGGGTGTCGTTCGTCATCAGTTCGTTCCTCTCTCATGCGCTCGCCTGCTCGGCAAGCACCGGCATGACGGCTGGCAGCGAGATGACCTCGCGCCGCGCACCGCCGTGCTCGATCAGTGGATGGGTTCGCACCGCCGGACCGCGATCGCGGCTCGCGTCTGGGTCACGATGCGGGCGTTCGACGACGGCGTCGTCGCGTTCGTTGAGAAGTTCGTAGAGGATCTGAAGGCCCTGATCAGGCAGGCCGATTTCGTCTGTGTCGGGATCAGCCAGCAGCCCGCCCACCTTGCCCGGTTTGTGCCGGGGAGCGACGACTCCGTACTCACACCCGATGCAACGAGCCGGTCTCTGCACCTGGCTCACGAGCAGTTCGACCCTCGTCCACAGCGAGGTCATGTCATCTCGAGTTTACCTTCACACAGGGGGCTCCGTGCGTCAGCGCATGCGGCGCATGTGGACGCTCTGCACCAGGCCCATCATCGCGAAGTACGTGAACAGGCCCGAGCCTCCGTAGGAGATGAACGGCATCGGCAGCCCGGTCACGGGGAGGATGCCGAGCGTCATCCCGACGTTCTGGAACAGCTGCCAGAGCATCATCGTGAACACGCCGGCACAGATGTAGGTACCCAGAAGATCGCGCGACAGGTGGGCGATCCGCCACACGCGGAACAGGGCCACGGCGAACATGAACAGCAGCACCCCGCAGCCGATGAGGCCGAACTGCTCACCGACGGCTGCGAAGGGAAAGTCTGCCCAGGCGACGGGGATGTCACCACCATTGGTGAGGTCGCCCTGCAACCAACCCTTGCCGAACACGCCACCGGTCCCGACCGCCCGGATTGCGTTGCGCACCTGCAGCGCAGCGTCGCCAAGTTCGGGATTGTCCTGGTCGAACAGCACACGGAAACGGAGCAGCTGGTAGCTGTTGACCAATCCCGAAGCCAGCGCCGTCAGCAACGTGAACAGCGACAGCGCCGACACGATCAGGATGTAGCGCAGCTTCGCCCCCGCCACCAGTAGCACGCCCATCACCGAAGAGATGATCACCGAGGCCGTGCCGAGGTCGGGCTGGGCGATCACGAGCACTGCAGGGATACCGACGATCATCAGGGCGCCGACGAATCGCGGATAGCTGATCTCCGACAGTCCCTCGTCGGCGATGTAGCCAGCGAGCACCAGCAACACCGCGAACTTGGCGAACTCGGCCGGCTGCAGGTTGATCGGGCCGACGCTGAAGGCGATGTCCGTGATGACGCCTCCGCCGACGCCCGCCTGCGCGAGGACGAGCAACGCCAGTAGCGCCCCGACGGTCAACGTGAACAGCAACCGCGACCGCTCCTTGAGCCACTCGTAGTCGATGGACATCACGATGAACATCAGGACGACGGCGGCGATGGCGAAGATCACCTGCCGGGTCACGTACGTGTACGGGTCGATGTTCGGCTCGGTGCGCGTCGCCGAGAACACTACGAAGCATCCGGCGATCGTCAGCAGCATCTGAACGACGAGCAGGATCCAGTCGATGTTGCGGCTGGGATCGCCGGGACTGGAGCGGATGTTGCCAAGCCCAGAATCGGGCTTGCGCTGCAGCATCGAGATCGCCACAGATCAGTCCGCCGGGTTTGGATCGAAGTTGGAGCTCTCGAGGCACTTCGTGTCGGCTGCTGGAACGTCAGCAGCGACCTCTGTGCTGTCGAGGTCCAACGGATCGGCGAGCTCAACGGGACGAGTTTGGATCAGGCCCGAGAGCGCCAGGTACATGCACTTGACCACGGGCGCAGCCCCCTGGGATCCGAAGCCAGCCTTCTCCAGGTAGGCAACCACGGTGTACGGGCGCGTGTCGTCAAGACTGAACGCGGCGAACGCCGACGAGTCATTCCACGGGAGGCTCTTCGAGCCTTGCGCAGTCCCGGTCTTCCCGGCGATGGGGATGGCCTGCTCGGGGTACCCGATCTCGAACAGCTCCTCCGCCGTGGTGCTGCGGACGCCACCGTCGGGGAGCGTCACGCCAGGACCGGTGATGTTCTGGCGCAACCCACTGACGATCGCCTGAAGGGCGTCGCCATCGATCGGTACCTGGCTGCTCACCCCGCCCTTCAGGAACGACTGCACGAGCTTTGCCTTGCTGAGATCGACGTATCCGGGCGTGCCGTTCGGCACGCCAGGCTTGTAGATGGCGCGCACCACACGCGGTGTGTTGATCGCCCCGCGGTTGCCGAGTGCGGCATATGCCTGGGCCACCTGCAGCGGCGAGGCGGCGAGCAGACCCTGGCCGATCGCCGTCTGCACGTTGTCGCCGGCGAGCAGACGGTCGACGTCGGTGTCCGGGTCGAGCGCCTCGGACGCGATCAGGTCCCGCTTGAGCTGGTCGTCGGGGACCCGGCCGTCGAACTCGTACGGCAGGTCGACCCCCGTCTCTTGCCCGAACCCCCATCTCTTCACCTCGTCGCGCAGCAGGTTCTCACGGCGAAGGAACAGCTCCTCGCCGATTCGGTAGAAGAACGTGTCACTCGACACGGCGAGTGCCGTCTGCACGTTGACGCTTCCGTACACGCACGGCAGGTTCGAATCACCGCAGTTGGAGTTGCGGAACTCACAGCGCACGCGGCCGCTCCTACACTCGGCGGGATCGATCGAGCGCATCTTGTACGTGCCCTGGTCCTCGTACAAGGACCCCGGCTCCATGAAGCCCGAGTGCAACGCCGCGTATGCGGTGAACGGTTTGAAGGATGAGCCGAGGTTGTACTGCCCCTGCACGGCGCGGTTGAGGAGCGTGGCCTTGTCGGGATCGAAGCCCTCAGAGTCCTCACCTGGGAACAGCTCGGCGAACTTGTCGCCAGAGATGCCGGAGTTGAACCAGCGGTGGTCGAACGTCGGATACGTCGCCATCGCCGAGATCTGCCCATTCTTCTGATTCGTGACGATCACCGAACCAGCCGGAGCCTTGTAGTTCACCTCTGGGGGACTCGAGGGATCGATGCGCTCCTTGATCCCGCCCTTCTCCTCCTTGGTGACGATCGGGTTCTTGGCCGTGAACGTGCGCCGCAGCTTCAGCTGGGTCTGGAGAATCTGCTCGGCGTACTGCTGCACATCGAGATCGATCGAGAGCTGGATGTCCTGGCCGTTGATGGCCTCCCGGCGGCTGATCTCTTCGAGGATCTGACCGGCAGCGTTGACCCGGACCACCTTCTCGCCCCATTTGCCGTGCAGCGTGTCTTCCATGCTCAGCTCGATGCCGTCACTGCCCACCTGTTCGCTCAGCACGTAGCCACGCCTCACGTACTCATCGGCCTGCTCTTCGGGGATCAGGCCCAGGTACCCGATCACCGGAGACGCCAGCGGTGCATACGGATAGGCGCGCCGCCAGCCGAGCTCTACCTGTACGCCGGGGAAGTCCTCAGAGCGCTCCATCAGGGCGCTTGCCGTCGGCTCGTCGATGTCTTCCTTGACCGGCATCGGCAGGTAAGGGCTGTATACGTTGGCGTTGTAGCGCCGCTCCATCTCGGCGACGGGGGTATCGATCCAGCCCGACAGACGCTTGAAGAGTTGGCTGCGGTCGTTCTTGTCGCGCATCACCTCCCAGTCGATGCCGACGGTGAGGATGCGTTCGTTGTCGGCCAGGATGCGGCCGTCGGCGTCGAAGATTCTTCCCCGTTCTGGCACGAGTCGCACGGTCTTCGTGCGTTCCACCTCCACCGAGTCCTGCAGATCTGTGGCCTCGACCGTCTGCAGGAACCACAGGCGCACTCCGAGGGCGCCGAACAGCAGCACTGCCACGGCCGCCAGCACGCCGAGCCTGGCGGCGCGCTTGTCAGAAGCCATCTGACCAGTCTGCCCGAACCACAACAGAAGGCAACTCGCACGGGTGCCGGAGCCGCCCGTGCGAGGTCACTCGGCGAGCGCCTTCCAATCCGGTTTGCGGATGCGCAGGCACCAGCGAGACAACGGTACGAACAGCGGGCTGAGCGCGCCGGCGGCGATGGCGACCACGATGACGACCCTCGTGAACCGCGGCTCGAACGCCTC
>JACDHN010000294.1 GCA_013821025.1 Acidimicrobiia bacterium
GCGGCGTCGACATCACGAGGGCGGGATCTGGCAATCCGGGAGCGTCCAACGTGACGAGAGTGCTCGGATGGCGCAAAGGCGTGCTGGTGCTCGTACTCGACACCGCGAAAGGAGCGATCGCCGCAGGGGCAGGCCTCCTCATCGCCGACCGTCCCGCCTCGTACTCGTTCGGCGCTGCGGCCATCCTCGGGCACGTCTTGCCGGTCACGCGCCGTTTCCGGGGCGGCAAGGGCGTCGCCTCCGGAGCAGGCGTGATGCTCGTGCTGCACCCGCTGGTCTCGGCGATTCTCGGAGTCGCCTGGTTCCTGATCTCGCGCTTCAGCGGCAAGGCGGCCGTCGCATCGCTGATCATCGTCACGGTTCTCCCAGCCGGCGTCGCCCTCAGGGGTCGCCCGGCGTGGGAGGTGGTGGCCACCATCGCCATCGGGCTGTTGGTGATGATCCGCCACGTCGCCAACCTGCGCCGGCTGTGGCATCGCAAAGAGTTGCAGATGCAACGGCAGCAGGGACGCGTCTGATCCGTGGTGCTGCTCACCCCCGTCGACCTCGGACCTCGGTCCGCCCGAAATCGAGTCATGTTCGGGCCGCACGTCACGAACCTGGGCGACGACGACCGGAGATTCACCGATCGCCACGTCGCCTACTACGAGCGCCGGGCCCGTGGGGGCTGCGGGACGATCGTCGTAGAGGGCGCCAGCATCGATGCCTCCGACTGGCCGTACGAACGCGCTCCGCTGGCGGACGGAGCCACCGCAGGTTGGGCATCGATCGTCGAGGCCTGCGCGCCCTACGGATCGCTCGTGATCGCTTCGCTCGATCATGCGGGTGGCCAGGGTTCCTCCGCCTTTCACCAGCGCGAGCTGTGGGCGCCATCGAACGTGCCAGAGGTCAACACTCGCGAGGTTCCCAAGTCGATGGAACTCGAAGACATCGAAGCGGTTGTCGGCGGTTTCGCCGCTGCTGCTGCGAATGCCGTCGACGCCGGCTGCGACGGCGTGGAGATCAACGCAGGGCAGCACAGCCTGGTGCGCCAGTTCCTCTCCGGGCTCACGAACCACCGCAACGACGAGTGGGGCGGGGACCGACTGCGTTTTGCCATCGACGTGCTCCAGGCCGTGCGGCGCGCCGCGCCAGGCGTGGTGCTCGGCCTGCGTCTCAGCTGCGACGAGCTGGCCCCGTGGGCCGGAATCACGCCCGAGATGGCGCCGAACCTGGCCGCCGCGCTCACCGCCCACGGCGTCGACTACCTGGTCGTCGTGCGGGGCTCGATCTTCTCCACCCACGCCACCAGGTCCGACTTCCACAGCCCGCCCGGCCACAACCGTGAGTTGACGCAGGCCGTGGCGGCGGCCGTTGCGGTGCCGGTGTTCCTGCAGGGTTCGGTCGTCGACGTGGCGATGGCCGAGGATGCCGTGGGCGGCGGCGGCGCCCACTGCGCCGGCGTGGAGATGACGAGGGCCCAGATCGCCGACCCCGACCTCGTGCACATGCTCGCCGCCGGTACCCCCGAACGGATCCGACCGTGCATCCTGTGCAACCAGACCTGCCAAGTGCGCGACAACCGCAATCCGATCGTGAGCTGCGTCGCCGAGCCGAGCGCCGGCCACGAGACCGAGGACCCTGACTGGTACGCCCCTGCCGCCCGGCCTCGGTCCGTGCATGTGATCGGAGCCGGACCGGCCGGGTTGGAGGCGGCGCGCGTCGCCGCACACCGAGGCCACGCCGTCACCGTGCACGAGCGGACCCGCGCCGTCGGCGGTCTCGCAGTGCTGGCCGGGCCGGGTCGGCCGCTCGCCGAATGGCTGGTTGCCGAGATCGCGCGTCTCGGGGTCGACGTGAGCCTCGGCGACCCGGTCACCGAGGCTCACACGCTCGGGGTCGATCGCAGTGACGTCATCGAGTGCACGGGCTCGCAACCCGGCCGGCCGGCCGTCGAGCTCGAGAACGGGGCCTGTCTGTTCGACATCGTCGATGTCGTCCGGGGAGCAGTGTCTTTGCCCGACGACGGAGACGTGGCGTTGCTCGACCCGATCGGCGGGCCGATCGCCGTGGCGCTCGCCGAATCACTCGCAGGGCGCGCCATCCTCGTCACCCAGGACCACATCGCCGGCAACCAGCTGTCGCTCAGCGGCGACCTGGCCGCGGCCAACACCCGTCTCGCCCAGGCCGGCGTGCGCATCGAACGCCGCACGATCCCTCGGGTCGTGACGGCCAGCGGCGTCACGGTGTCGGACCGTTTCACCGGAGAGCGCAGGACGATTCGGTGCGTCGCAGTCATCGACTGCGGCTACCGCCTCCCGACACCATCCCTCGACGGCGTGACGAACCGGGCCGGTGATTGCGTCGCTCCTCGGACCCTGTACGAAGCGATCCTCGAAGGGCGGCGGGCCGCCCTGGCGATCTAGTTCACCTGCACCTGCGGGTAGAAGGCCACATAGTCCTTGATCTCGCCGACGGCGTCCTTGGGCTCTGGGTAGTACCAGGCACCGTTCTCGACCTGCTCGCCGTCGACGTCGACGGTGTAGTACGACGCCCTGCCCTTCCACGGGCAGTCGGTGTGCTGGTCGGAGTCCTGGAAGTGCTCCCGCTTGACCGAGTCGGGCGGGAAGTACTGGTTGCCCTCGATCTCGATCGTCTCGTCGCTCTCGGCGATCACCTGACCGTTCCACGTTGCGCGCATGAGACCATCGTGGCGCATCGGGTTCATCCTCCGCAACCGCAAACCGGTGCCTGTTACGAACACGCTGGAACGCGCGTCGCCAACGACGTCACGGTCCGGAGGTCAGGTCTCGGCGGTAATCGCACCTCGTGCCCGCCTTACGAGCATGATGAAAACCGAGCTTGCGGCAATGGTCGACGAGTGTCGGTTCGTGCTGATCGAACCGGGTTTCACGCCATGGCCGGTTCGCCTTGGCGAGCAGGTCCACATGGTCGGTCGAGATGGTCCCAGCAGCCAGCGCCTGCGCTGTGGCAGGCATGGATTGCAACTTGCGGGCCCGGCCGACCTCCACCTTGGCGGTGCCGGTCGACACACCCGCCTCGGGCCAGACGCGCCGACGCCGACTTGGAGCCATTGGCGTTGCAGAGCTGCCACCTCGCAGGCGACGACCGTCAGCTGGACCAGGAGCGAACGGCGGCCAGCGCTGACTCGGCGAGCTCGACCGTGCTGGTGCGGAAGTGCTCCACCACCGTCGGATCAACACGGTCACCCATGACACCTGCCTGGTACCGGGCGAGCACGCCCTCGCTGATCACGGCCAATCGGAACGCTGAGAACGCCACGAAGTACTCGACATCACTGACGTCGCGACCGCTGCGCCGCGCGTAGCGTTTCACCAGCTCGTCGTACGCCGGAAAACCGGGCTCTCGGGACGGGTCGTTGGGACGCGAACGGCCGTCGGCGTCATCCGCCCAGTACACACCGAGGTAGCCGACGTCGGCCAGCGGGTCGCCGAGCGTGCACAGCTCCCAGTCGAGCACAGCCGATACCCGGCCCGCCTCGACGTCGACGATGCAGTTGCCGAACCGGTAGTCACCGTGGGCGATGCACACCGCCTGCTGTGCCGGGATCGTCTCGCCGAGGCGGATCGCCACCTCGTCGACGGCCGGCACTTCACGTGTCTTGGACGCCGCCCACTGCTTCGACCACCGCCGAAGCTGGCGTTCGACGTACCCTTCGCGCTTGGCAAGATCGCCGAGGCCGCAGGCGTCGACGTCGACGGCGTGCAGGTCGGCGAGCACATCGAACAGATCCTCCGCCACCTGTCGCCGGCGGACGTGGGGCATGTCGTGCACGCTCTGGGGGGTGTCGAGCACATCACC
>JACDHN010000069.1 GCA_013821025.1 Acidimicrobiia bacterium
CCCGGCGCCGCAGCACGTCGTTCCACGAGCCCGGCAGGTGACGGGCCTCGGCAGGTTCGCCAGGCGGCACACCGCTCGCCAGCGCGAACCAGAAGAATCCGTACGGCGCCAGTGTCAACGGGTACTGCCGGTCGCCGATGGGGGCGAAGCGGTTCTGGCCGAACACCTCCACCGGCACGGCGCCACCGAACGCCCGCAGATCGAGCTCCACCTGCTGTGCCAGGCGCGACAGGTTGGCCACGCACAGCAGCGGCTGCTCGCCCTCCAGGCATCGCAGGAACGCCAGCACGTGGTGGTTCTCCGGTTCCAAGAACTCGATCGATCCCCTGCCGAGCGCGCGGTGGCGCTTGCGCAGCGCCGTCAGCTGGCGCATCCACGACAACAGCGACGCCGGGTTGGCGGCCTGGGTCTCCACGTTGACGCTCTCGTAGTGGTAGCCCTGCTCGGTGATCAACGGCATGTAGAGGCGATGCGGGTTGGCCGTGGAGAAACCGGCGTTGCGGTCCGCCGACCACTGCATCGGCGTGCGGACGCCGTTGCGGTCTCCGAGGTACACGTTGTCGCCCATGCCGATCTCGTCGCCGTAATAGATGACGGGCGTGCCCGGCAACGAGAACAGCAAGGCGTTCAACAGCTCGAATTGGCGCCGGTCGTTGCCGAGCAGCGGCGCGAGGCGCCGACGGATGCCGAGGTTGATGCGCATCTCGGCGTCGGTGGCATACGCCCGCAGCATCAGGTCGCGTTCCTCGTCGGTGACCATCTCGAGCGTCAGCTCGTCGTGGTTGCGCAGGAACGTGGCCCATTGTCCGCCCGGCGGAGGCTCTGGCGTCTGTTCCATGATGTCCACGATCGGCGTGCGGTGCTCGAGTCGCAGCGCCATGAACAGTCGTGGCATCACCGGGAAGTGGAAGTTCATGTGGCACTCGGGGCCATCGCTGTCTCCGAAGTACGAGAAGGCGTCCTCTGGCCATTGGTTGGCCTCGGCCAGCAGCATCCTGCCGACGTACTTGGCGTCGAGATGGGCGCGCATCCGCTTGAGCGTGCGGTGGGTGGCCGGAAGGTTCTCGCAGCTGGTGCCTTCGGCCTCGTGTAGGTAGGGCACGGCGTCGAGCCGCAATCCGTCGACGCCCATGTCGAGCCAGTGGTCGAGCACCTCGAGCACGGCGGCCTCGACCGCCGGGTTCTCGT
Source organism: Acidimicrobiia bacterium (assembly GCA_013821025.1). Lineage (GTDB taxonomy): Bacteria > Actinomycetota > Acidimicrobiia > Acidimicrobiales > Ilumatobacteraceae > JACDHN01. The sequence goes on from JACDHN010000069.1 coordinate 1,189, forward strand.
AGTTGAGGTCTGGCTGGTGAGAGTAGAAGCGGTGCCAGAAGTACTGCTCGGCGACGGGATCCCACGTCCAGTTCGAGGTCTCGAAGTCCGAGAAGATGACCCTGGCGTCGGCGTAACGGTCGGGCTGGTCACTCCATACGTAGAAGTTGCGAAATGGGGAGCCGGCGGGCGCCCGGCGGGCTCGCTGGAACCATGGGTGCTGGTCCGACGTGTGGTTGACCACCAGCTCTGTGATGACGCGCATGCCCCTGCTGTGGGCGGCGGCGAGGAACCGCTTGAACGAGCGCAGATCGCCGTAGTCGGGGTGGATCGTGCGGTACTCGGCGATGTCGTAGCCGTCGTCACGCAGCGGTGACGGGTAGAACGGCAGCAGCCAGACGGCGGTCACGCCGAGGTCGGCCAGGTAGTCGAGGCGCTGGCTCAGCCCGGTGAAGTCACCGATACCGTCGCCGTTGGAGTCGGCGAACGAGCGTACGTGCAGCTCGTAGATGATGGCGTCGCGGTACCAGTCGTCTGCGTCGCCGCTGACAGCAATGACTGATGCTGGCGGGACCGTTCCGGCCGGACGGCGGCTCATGAGAGAACTGCCACCCGGAACACGTGGGCGGCGAGCTCCGCCGGGTCGAGGTCCACGAAGTTGTGCGATCCCTTCCAGCGGAACGTCGCCCCGCCCAGTTCGTCGATGACGTCGTACGTGGACTCGTACTCGATGCCGAGGGCGGCCAAGTCGACGTCGACTATGCCATGCTGGCGCTGTTCGGCGTCGAGGTTGACGACCACGAGGATCGGTCCGCCGCCGTCGGGATCGGTCTTCGAGTAGCACAGCAGGGCCGGGTTGTCGCTGCCGTGGAAGCGCAGCGTGCGCAGGTGGGCGAACGCCGGGTGGGCCCGCCGGATGCGGTTCAGTTGGCCGAGCAGAGGGGCCAGGCTCGCCGCGTCGTCCAGCTCCCACTGGCGTAGCTGGTACTTCTCCGAATCGAGGTACTCCTCCGAACCTGGTCGCATCGGGAGGTGCTCGAGCAGCTCGAAGGCCGGGCCGTACACGCCCCACGAGGGCGACAGCGTGGCGGCGAGCACGGCGCGGCTCGCAAACATGGCCCGACTCCCGGTCTGCAGCTGCTCGGTCAGGATGTCGGGCGTGTTGGGCCAGGCGTTTGGCCGGAACGAGTCCACGGTGCGCGCTGAGAGATCCTCGAAGTACTCGCGGAGCTCCCAGGACGACTGGCGCCAGGTGAAGTATGTGTACGACTGGTTGAAGCCGATCTTCGCCAGGCGCTCCATCACGCGCGGCCGGGTGAACGCCTCGGCCAGGAAGATGGCGTCCGGGTGCTCGCGGTGTACGTCGGCGATCAGCCACTCCCAGAAGGCGAACGCCTTCGTGTGCGGGTTGTCGACGCGGAAGATCGTCACACCGGCATCGATCCAGAAGCGCACGACATCGGCGAGGGCCGTCCACAGTCCCTGCCAGTCGGCGCTCTCGAAGTCGAGCGGGTAGATGTCCTGGTACTTCTTGGGTGGGTTCTCGGCGTATTGGATCGTGCCGTCGGGGCGATGGGCGAACCACTCCGGGTGCTCGGTGACCCACGGATGGTCGGGGGTGCACTGAAAGGCGATGTCGAGCGCCAGCTCCATCTCCCGCTTCCCGCACGCTTGGGCCAGCGCCGTGACGTCGGCGACGGTGCCGAGGTCACGGTGCACCAACGTGTGGCCTCCGTCGGTGGCGCCGATGGCCCACGGGCTCCCGACGTCGTCTGGCGTGACGACGATGGCGTTGTTCGGGCCCTTGCGCCCCGTGAGTCCGATGGGGTGGACGGGCGGCACGTAGACGACGTCGAAGCCCATGTCGGCGATGTGGTCGAGGCGGTTCACGGCATCGGCCAGCGTTGCGTGACCCGTGGTCGGGGACAGCGTGGACCTGGGAAAGAACTCGTACCAGGCGCTGAAGCGGGCACGCTCGCGGTCGATCTGCAGGTCGACGGGACGCGGCAGTTCGGCCGACGGCTCCCGCTTGCCGGTGCGCCAGAACAGCTCATCGAGCGCATCAGGGCCGTGGTCATCTGGTTCGACGTCGCGCAGGTCCGGGACGAAGCCGTCGTCGGTCGCCGGATCGTCGGGGTCGACCCGGTGACGGTCGAGCGGCCGCGTGTCGCCCACATCGAGCGCCCGCCACAGAGCGGTGAGCGCGGCGACATCGTCCTGACGGGCCCGCCCGATGGCCTCGGCGATCATGACCAGACCGATCTCGATGTCCACGCCGACATCGCTGCCGGCAGCCAGCTTCAGCTCCATGCCGTGTCGCCACGTGCCCAGATGATCGAGCCAGCCCACCACCTGGTATTGCCATCGCCCGAGGACGTCGGGGACGAATGGAGCGGCGAATCGGTCGTTGCCCTGCGCTGCCATGGGCACCTCCTGCCACGCCGTCTGGCGGTGGCGGAAACGCAGCGCTGCGGCGGCCTGGTCGTGACCATCGGCGAACACGTCGGCCGTCACCATCACCAGTTCACCGATGGTGGCCTTGGCCGGGAACGCTCCGCCGTCGACGAGCGGGGCAACGGCCTCCACGACGACGCGGCTCGGACGGCTGGCGGGCAACGTCGCACTGCGACCGGTCATGGGCGGGGAGCGTGAAGCACGAGGATGGAGCGATGGGGCACGGCGACCTGTGCACCGGACGCGAACTGCTCGTCGGCGGCGATGGCGCCGGCGGTGTCGAGGTCGACCACCCACTGCTTGCCCCACTGCGGACCGGGCAGGGTCCAAGTGCGATCGGCGTCGCCGGCGTTGAAGATCAGGTAGAAACTGTCGTCGACGATCCGCTCGCCGTAGCTGTCGGGCGTCGTGATCGAGGCGCCGTTGACGAACACACCGACGGTGCTGCCCTCGTCGTTCCAGTCGCCGTCAGACATCTCGGCGCCGTCGGGGCGGAACCAGATCATGTCTTCGGGGCCCCTGATCTTGCGGCCCTGGAACCAGCGCCGCCTGCGGAACACGGGATGATCGCGTCGCAGCTTGACGACCTGCTGGCACCACTCCAGGAACTCGGTGTCGGCATGCTCCCAGTCGAACCAGGAGACCTCATTGTCCTGACAGTAGGCGTTGTTGTTGCCGCCCTGGGTACGACCGATCTCGTCGCCGCCGAGGATCATCGGCACGCCCTGGGACAGCAGCAGCGTGGTGATCATGTTGCGACGCTGACGCTGGCGTAGGGCTGTGATCCCCGGATCATCGGTCGGGCCTTCGACGCCGTGGTTGCGTGAGCGGTTGTACGACTCGCCGTCCGTGTTGTGGTCGCCGTTGGCCTCGTTGTGCTTGTCTTCGTAGGCGACGAGGTCGGCGAGCGGGAACCCGTCATGGGCGGTGACGAAGTTGATCGATGCCGTCGGCCGCCGCTTGTCTGCCTCGTAGAGGTCCGAGCTGCCCGTCAACCGGTAGCCGAACTCGGCAAGCGTCGACGGTTCGCCGCGCCAGAAGTCACGCACCGTGTCTCGGTAGCGCCCATTCCACTCGGACCACAGGGCCGGGAAGTTACCGACCTGATAGCCGCCTTCGCCCACGTCCCACGGCTCGGCGATCAGCTTCACCTGGGAGATGACCGGGTCCTGATGGACGAGGTCGAAGAACGCCGACAGCCGGTCGACGGCGTACAGCTCGCGGGCCAGCGTTGACGCCAGGTCGAAGCGGAACCCGTCGACGTGCATGTCGATGACCCAGTACCGCAGGCTGTCCATGATCAGCTGCAGCACGTGCGGGTGACGCATGTTCAGGCTGTTGCCGGTGCCGGTGAAGTCGAGATAGTGGCGCGGTGAATCCTCCATCACCCGGTAGTAGGCGCGGTTGTCGATGCCGCGCATCGACAACATCGGGCCGAGGTGGCTGCCTTCGGCCGTGTGGTTGTAGACGACGTCCAGGATCACCTCGATTCCGGCGGCGTGCAGGGCTTTCACCATGGCCTTGAACTCCTGCACCTGGGCCATCGGACCCTGGGACGTGTACCCGTTGTGGGGAGCCAGGTAGGAGACGGAGTTGTATCCCCAGTAGTTGCGCAGACCTCGTTCCATGAGGTGATGGTCGTGGATGAACTGGTGCACCGGCATCAGCTCGATGGCTGTGACGCCGAGTGAGTGCAGGTGCTCGATGGTCGCCGGGTGGGCCATCGCTGCGTACGTGCCCCTGATCGATTCGGGGATGCCGGGATGGTTCTTCGTCATGCCCCGTACGTGTGTCTCGTAGATCACGGTGTCGTGCAGCGGGATGAGCGGCGATCGGTCGTTCGCCCAGTCGAAGAACGGATCGCTGACGACGGCCAGCGGCACGTGGGCGGCGTTGTCGTCGCTGTTGGGCGCGTCCGGGTCGTCGAAGTCGTAGCCGAAACAGGCCGGATCCCAGTCCACCTGGCCGTCGATCGACTTGGCGTACGGATCGAGCAGCAACTTCGCCGGGTTGCACCACAGGCCGCGGTCTGGGTCCCAGGGGCCGTGCACCCGGTAGCCGTAGTGCTGGCCGGATCGGATGTCGGGGAGATAGGCGTGCCAGATGAAACCGTCGACCTCGCTCAGGTCGAGGCAGCGCTCGATGCTGCGGTCCTCGCCGTTGATCAGGCACAGCTCCACGCCCTCGGCGACGCTCGAGAACAACGAGAAGTTCGTGCCGGAGCCGTCGTAGCTGGCGCCTAAGGGATAGGGGTTCCCGACCCACGTCCGCTCGGGGTACGGGCTCGTCGTGCTGGGGCTCACCGGGTCCATCATGGCCTGCACGGCGCCCGATCCGCCACGGCGCCGCGGGGTGGGTCGCGTAGGCGGGGCGGTAGCGTGAGGCGTTCGTTCGTCACGAAACTGACACATGATCCGACTCGAAAATGTGACCAAGAGCTATTCACCCGATGTGGTGGCGCTTCGAGATGCCAGCTTCGACGTGCCCAAGGGCGAGTTCGTGTTCCTCGTCGGGCCTTCGGGATCGGGCAAGAGCACCATGCTTCGCCTGCTGAACCGACAGGAACGCCCAGAGCAGGGTTCGGTGTGGGTTGCCGGGCGCAACATCATCGACATGCCGTCCAACCGGGTGCCGCACCTTCGCCGCAACATCGGCAACATCTTCCAGGACTACAAGCTGTTGCCCAACAAGACGGTGTTCGAGAACGTGGCGTTTGCCCAGGAGGTCATCGGCAAGCCCAAGCACGTCATCCGCAAGCAAGTGCCGGCGGTGCTGGAGCTGGTCGGCCTCGAGGACAAGCACGACCGGTTCCCCGACCAGCTCTCGGGCGGTGAGCAGCAGCGGGTCTCGATCGCAAGGGCGTTCGTCAACCGTCCGCTGATCATGCTCGCCGACGAGCCGACCGGGAACCTCGACCCCGGAACGGGCGAAGGCCTCATGCGGCTGCTGGACCGCATCAACCAGACCGGGACGACGGTGCTGATGGCCACCCACGACCAGCGCATCGTGAACGCCATGCGCAAGCGGGTCGTGCAGCTCGAACGCGGTGTCATCGTGCGCGATCAGGCGAGAGGCGTGTACGACTGATGCGTAGCGAGGTCGGCCGACCGAGTGAGCGCAAGCTCTCCGGTCGGCGATGGGGTGTGGGGGCGCAGCCCCCACGGAGGCACGACTGATGTGGTCGCGCATCACGTACACGCTGCGCGAGACCTGGGCCAGCTTCAAGCGCAACGTGACGCTCACAGCGGCCGCCATCATCACGTCGGCGGTCTCGCTGCTGATCTTCGGCGCCACGATGCTCATGCGCGAGGGGTTCGACAACCTGCTCGTGACGTGGGAGGACGACGTGGAGATGATCGTCTACGTCAACGCCGGCACGACCGACGAGCAGCGCAGCGTCATCGACGACGCACTGGCCAGCAACGAGGGCGTGACCGTGCGGAGCTTCAGGTATTGCGACGCCGAGTGCTCGTTGGGTGAGGCCGAGCAGGTGCTGGCCGGCCGGCCAGACGTCCTCGCCCAGCTCAACCTCGACAACATCCCGTCGCAATACAAGGTGATCCCGACTGAGGCCACCGACGTGAACACGCTGCGCGACCTGCAAGCGGACCTGCGCGGTCGCGAAAACGTACGGTCCGTCGACCTGGCGGAGGATCAGCTCGACCTGATCGGCAAGCTGAAGAACTTCTTCGGCCTCTACACGCTGCTGCTGTCGATCTCGCTGCTGGTCGCCGCCGTGCTACTGATCTGGAACACGATCCGCACCGCCATGTTCGCCAGACGCCGGGAGATCGAGGTGATGAAGGCGGTAGGCGCGACCGACTGGTTCATCCGCGTGCCGTTCATGCTGGAGGGCCTGGTGCAGGGCATGATCGGAGGCCTCGGTGCCTGCGGGGCGCTGTGGTTCATCAACGAACGCTGGACGGCAGGCGTGCGCGACTTCCCGTTGAACTCGGGGTTCGTGTCGATGGTGGTGACGGATGGATTCCTCTATCAGCGCATGGGGATCCTGATGGGCATCGGCGCCCTCGTGGGCGCCATCGGCTCCGGCATCGCCGTCTCCCGCTTCCTCGACGTCTAGCGCTTGCGGATCAGCGTGAGACCGTCGCGGACGGGGAGGATGAAGCTCTCCACGCGCTCGTCGTCAGCCACGTCGTCGTTGAACGTGCGCAGGGCGATCGTGTCGGCATCGTCCCGATCGGTCGGTGGCGCCGCCACCCGGCCTGACCACAGCGTGTTGTCCACGAGCACCAGGCCTCCTGGTCGCAGGCGGGGGAGCAGTTCCTCGAAGTAGGCGAAGTACGCACTCTTGTCCGCATCGATGAAGGCCAGGTCGAACTGTTCGCTGCGGTCGAGCGCATTGATCGAGTCGAGGGCATGCCCGAGGCGCAGCTCGATCATGTCGTCGAGTCCCGCTTCGGCCCAGGCCTGGCGCGCGAACGCGGTGTACTGGTCGCTGATGTCGAGGCACAGCAGGCGTCCGCCGGGAGCCAACCCCCTGGCGATGCAGATCGAAGAGTACCCGGTGAACGTGCCGACCTCGATGGCATGTCGAGCGCCGATGAGCCGCGTCAGCAGCGTGAGCAGCGATCCTTCATCGGGTGAGATTTGCATCCGTGACCGTTCGCCGGTGGCCTCGAGCGTGGTGTCGATCAGTCCTTGCAGCACCGCGTCGGCAGGGGCCGAGTGGGCAGCCACATAGGCGGCGATGTCGTCACGGAGCATCGCGGTCGGTTCGGAATCGGCCATTGCCGGACTCTATGACGCCGGCCTTGTTGCGTCCTTATGCCGTACCGGTGTGCCCAACGCCACAGATCCGTGGGAACAGAGCGGGACTCTTGTGTGTTGGACTGATGGACACGAACGAGAGGGAGAGCGGGGAAATGGACACCCTGGTGCAGGAGAAGATCGAGACCGGCGATGTGCTGGAGCTGAGGCTGGATGGTCCGGCCGACGAGGGTGTGGTGACTGCGATGGTGCTGCTGGCGACGGACGAGGCCTTGATCCTCGACCGCTGCGACGACTCCACACCGTTCGTGCTGCGCATCGACGAGCTCGGCGAATACCGCAAGTTCGAGCCGGCGCTCTGAGCGTCGATCGCCGATCGACGATTCGCTCGTCGTCGCTGTGAGTGACCCCAGCGCCCCGTTGTACGAGCGGGCTGGCGGCATGGCGTTCTTCGAGCGGTTGATCGACGACTTCTATTCCCGCGTGGCGCACGACGACGTGCTGCTTGCGCTCTATCCCGAGGCCCCGGACCTGAGCGGCGCCCGGCACCGCCTGACGCTGTTCCTGGCCCAGTACTGGGGCGGTCCTACGACGTACTCCGATGAGCGCGGGCACCCCAAGCTGCGCTTGCGGCACATGCCCTTCACAATCGGCCCGCTGCAACGCGATCGCTGGTTGGAGCACATGTCTGCGGCCGTGAAGCGATGCACCGAGGGCCGAAACGATTCGGTGGCTGACGAGCTGATGGGCTACTTCGTGGCCACCGCCGAACAGATGCGCAACGACACGGGCCTCCCGATCACGTCCCCCACCTACCCCCGCTGACCGCCCCGCTCCACCACCGTTCTGGGCGTGATTTCCTCCACCTGCCCTTCCGGGCGCGAATTGTTGCAGGGGCTGACGAGATTCGCACCCAGAACGGTGGCGTACAGCTATCTGCCAGTCGATCGGACGACACCGGCGCTCCGAACGAGTCGGCGGGCCGATCACAAACCACCGATGTTGTGGCCAACGGTGTACGCCCACCTGGCCAGGGTGATCGCATGCTGTTGTTCCTCGTGCCGCAGGACCCGACGCTTATCGAGGAGTTCGACGGCGTGCCTACGCACCGCCCCACCCGGCTTGAGGGCCTCGCCTATCTGGACGACAAGAAAATTGTTGAAGGGGCGGACGTCCCGCTGGCCGAGCAGCTTCTAGGCATGTCGATCGATGACATCCGGGCCGCAATCGACAACTGCTTGGCAGGATCACGCCCAGACGGGTGTCGCTAGGGTCGGGGAGCGATGGCGGCTGTCGAGGTTCGGGACCTGCGCAAGACCTACGGCGACCTGCGGGCGGTCGATGGGATCAGCTTCGACATCGGCGAGAGCGA
>JACDHN010000295.1 GCA_013821025.1 Acidimicrobiia bacterium
CCATACATCATGCGGTCGCCGAAGCGCCTGGAGGCGCCGGCGTACCGAACCGGGTCTTCACCACCGAACGACGCGACCCCGGGGCCGCTCATCAAGCGGTCGCCGAAGCGCCTGGAGGCGCCGGCCGGCGGCCAGAATGAGGACGTGCCACCCCCCCAGCTCCGCACTCCGCTCGCCCGAGCTGTCGTGCCGGTGCTTGGCGGCATGGGTGTGCTCACGCTGTTGGGTCTGCTGACATGGGGCGTCGCTGCAAACATCGAACGCACGGAGAGCTTGGCCCCTTCGGTGTACGAGGTTGGGAACGTGGAGCCGATCGCCGACCAGATCGCCGAGAACGGCCCCCTGCTGTTGCCTGGCCTCGACACGTCATCGGAGAAGCGAAACGTCGTGCTGAACCATGTCGGCGACGATCCGACCCAGGGCTGGCAGGTGTACTTCGCCTACCCGGAGGACCGCAACGAGTTCTGCCCCGTCCGCCAGGTACGCAGAACCGCCACGTTCATCGACTGCGAGGACCGTCGTGTCGAGGTCACGAAGCTGGCAAAGCCACCTGGAGTGTTCCCCTTAGTCCAGAACGCGGAGACGATCTCGATCGACCTCACCAAGGCGAACACAGAGCCCTGAGCGAGTCACTCATGTGGTGGGCCCGAAGCGAGCGCGGAGTCCGCCGATGAGCGTGTCGAGGACCGCTTCGACCTCGCCTCGGGCGGCCTTCGGCTCGGATGATCGTGCGATGAAGAGCGCGGCGCCGTATAGCCCGCCGAGGGCGACGTGAACGAGGGGTTCGACGGCAACGCCGGGGAGGACATTGGTGGCGACGAGCGGCGTCAGAACTGTGCGCAGCATGGGCAGCTCGTTGTGTTCGATCCCGCCTTCCCAGACGTCCTGCTGGAGCACCGACACGCTGTCGAGGACCACAACCCGGCGGAACGTGGGTTCGAGGCAGGCGTCCAGGAAGGCCGACAGACCGGCGCGGACGGCGGCCCAAGGTTCCTGCACGGCGAGGGCCGCGGCCATGACACCCGAGACCGCGTCGGCCTGGACCGCGTCATAGACGGAGCGGAACAGGGCGTCCTTGCCGCTGAAATGGTGGTAGAGGGCCCCTCTCGCCACGCCCGCCCGCTGGATGATGTCCTCGATCGAGGTCGCCGCGTAGCCGCGTTCGGTGAACAGCTCGCGGGCGACCGAGATGAGGAGGTGGCGGGTCCCCTCCGCCTGGCGTGCCCGCAGTCTCTTGACAGTCACAACTCCGATTCTACATACTGACCATCGGTCGGTGACCGACCATCGGTCGGTAAGGAGGAATGATGATCAGGAGCTATGCGCTTAATGGAACGACCCTGCGGGGTGCGGTGGCGGGCCGGCATTCCAGCCACGGACGGTGGTCGTGACGCTTCCGCCCGGCCAACGCCGGATCGAAGGGTTCCCGCGTTTCGGCGCGCACCTGGCACGACCCGCTCCGACAGTCCCCGCCGACCCGGTCATCGAAATCCGCGGCGCGGTCACCGAAGCCTTCGACGTTCCCCTCGCCACCGTCGACACCCTGCCGAGGCGGGAGCTCACCGCCGACTTCCACTGCGTGGCTGGCTGGTCCGCCACCGGCCTGCGTTGGGAAGGCGTCTCGTTCGAGACCTTCTATCGCAGCGTCATCGCGCCAGCGCTGACGCCCGACACGGTGGTCACTCACCTCGGGTTTCGTGGCCTCGACGGTTACCGATCGATCGTGTCGATCCAGGACGCGCTGGCCGACAACGTGCTCATCGCCGAGCGTCTCGACGGCCACCCGCTTGACGGCGACCACGGAGCGCCGGCGAGGTTGGTCAGCCCGGCCCAGTACGGCTACGTCAGCATCAAGCACCTCTGCCGCATCGACGTCCACACCGCCGAGACACTGCCGCGGGTGTCGCCGCTGAGCGATCTGCTGTTCCGAGCACACCCGAGGGCGAGGGTCTGGGCAGAGGAACGCAACGGCGTCCTCCCCACGTGGTTGGTCCGGCCCGTCTACCGAGCCCTCAAAGCACCCTTGCTGTATATCTGCGCCCGCGGCAGCGGCCAGAGTCGCACCCCGCCACCGCGTCGTATGGATCGAGGTTCAGGATGAGGCTTCCGAACGCAGCACACGAATCTTTCCCCTGGCGTATCCGCGAAATCGCGCCAGACTTCACTGTGGAGGATGTCTGGGCCCTTCCAGTGCACGGTGGCGCCGAGGACTTCCAAACGCTGCTCGAGCTCATGGCTTCCCTCGATCTGGCGAACGCGGAGTCCCTTCCGACTCGCGTGCTGTGGCGTGTCCGCGATCGCCTCGGCAGTTGGTTCGGCCTCGACAGGACCTCGGCCCCGAGCGACAGCGGTTGGGATGATGCCGCAGGCAATCTGCCGATTCCGGGTACGAACGAAACCTCACTGCTCGACCGACTGCCAGACGATCTGCGCAACACGGGGGCCGATCTGCATCTCGACTTCACGCCTTTCGCGCCCCTCTATCGCACCGACGTCGAATTTGCCGCGGAACTGTCGAACCGAACCGTGCACGCCGTGATGCACCTGGCTTGGGTCGATCAGGGCGAAGGCCACTGCCGCTGCTGCTACCAAGGACAGATGGCCGTCTACGTCAAGCCACGCGGTCAGTTCGGGAAGGGATACATGGCGCTCATCAAACCGTTCCGGTATTGGGTTGTGTACCCAGCACTCATGCAACAGATCGAACGAGCATGGAACACACGCGTTCCTCAGTAGGCCGCGTTCTACGTCGCGCCCCTGTCAGGGTGAGTGAGCGGCAGCCACGAGTCGTTCGGCGAAGATCTCGGTGTGCTCAGGCAACTTGCCACGGTTGAGCGCCAGGCCACCGATGACCTCGACACCGAGCGTGGAGGCCGCTCGCGTCATCTTGTCCAGGCTCTTGCCGGGGTCGAGTGCGAACGTGCAGAACACGGCCGCCTTCTTGTGGCGCATCGACGGCAATGCAGCGATCGTCGACAGTCCCCACGGTGCCTGACCGACGACGAAGAACCCGTGCACCCACGTGCCGATCAGCACCACATCGGCCTCCTGGATGGCGGCGTGGTCGGGCTGGCGCATCCTCGTCAGTCCCGTGATCGACCAGTGCTCCTGGGACAGCTTGCCGGCCAGCATCTCGGCCGCTTTCCACGTGTGCCCCGTCAGGCTCTCGACCAGGATCGCTGCCTTCATGACCGCCGATTCTGACACGCCGGCCGGCGTCAGCCGATCTTGCGCAGCGGCGCCCATTCGAGCGCCAGGTGCTTCGTGCCGACGCTGCGGAAGTTGATCGTTGCCTCGGCAGAACCTCCGGAACCCTGCACGTCGATGACGACGCCCTCTCCGAACGATGGGTGCTCCACGTCGTCGCCGATGCGCAGTCCGAGCGCCTGGGACCGCGCCTCCACCGGCGACCCCTTGCGAGCGGCATCGAGCGCCGCGTCGACGACGCGCTCCCGGTGCTCGTCGGGGCCCTCGGTCTCGCGGCGACGGCGGTAGGGCGGGGGCGCGCCGTCGCGGGTCCTGAGGCTCGACCGCCCCGGCCGACGGCCGTGGCTGTCGCCCTGCTCGTCGAGCAGGGCGACAGGGATCTCATCGAGGAAACGCGACGGCACGTTGTACATGGTGGTCCCGAACATCGTCCGGCTCCACGCGCTGGTCAGGTACAGCTTGCGCTCAGCCCTGGTGATACCGACATACGCCAGCCGGCGTTCCTCCGCCAGCTCGTCGGGCTCGGTCAGCGCCCGGATGTGAGGGAAGATCCCGTCCTCCATGCCGATCAGGAACACGGTGTCGAACTCCAGGCC
>JACDHN010000296.1 GCA_013821025.1 Acidimicrobiia bacterium
TGCCAGTTCTGGCAGGAGGCGAACAGCAACCGCATCCGTCCCGGGTCGCTCCCCGGCGCCGGCGCCGTGCGCGTGCGGCCGATCGGCGACTCCTCACCCCCGGTGGTGAAGCGGTAGCAGTACTCCCGCCCCGGCCGCAGCCCGGCAGCATCGACGTGCACGCTGTGGGCATTGGGCGGCGACGCGTTCACGACGCCTTCGGCGACGATGCCGGCGAACCGCTCGTCGTCGGCCACCTGCCACCGCACCGGGACCTTGACCGCTGGCATCCCTCCGCCCTCGGTCGGATCAGGCGCCAGTCGCGTCCACAGCACCACTCGATCGGGCAGCGGATCACCGGAGGCGACGCCGAGGCTGAACAGCCGCCCGTACGGGACACCCGGCACCCGGGCGCGATCAGGAAGCGCCGCCGTCGATGACGTCGTGGGCGCCGGAGCGTTCGGGGTGGTGGCCGAGGTGCTCGCCGACGTGCTGGCCGGCGTGCCCGACGAAATCGTCGACTCGTCGTCGCTCCCGGTGCACGCAGCCACGCCGGCAACCAGCAGGCCGCCGAGGAGAGTGCGACGATCGAGCGGACGGTTCATCGGCCCCCGCCCCCCAGCGACGGCAACAATTCCGCTGGGAGCAGTTCGTGGCCGGGGCGGTGCATGACCAAATCAGTGGCAGCTTCGATGTCGGGGGCGAAGAAGCGGTCATGCTCGTAGAATGGCACCCGCTGGCGCACCCACTGGCGCACCTGCTCGAGCGCCTCGGTCGTCTGCAGGCCGGCCTGGAAGTCGATGCCCTGGCAAGCGGCCAGCCACTCGATGGCGAGGATCACCCTGGTGTTGGCCGTCATCGACCACAGGCGCGCTGCGGCGCCAGTCGCCATCGACACGTGGTCTTCCTGGTTCGCCGACGTGGGCACGGTGTCGACACAACGCGGGTGGGCCAGCGACTTGTTCTCGCTGGCGAGCGCTGCCGCCGTGACGTGGGCGATCATGAACCCGGAGTTCACGCCGCCTTTCTCCACCAGGAAGTGCGGGAGCCTCGACATCGTGCCGTCCATCATCAGCGCCACCCGGCGCTCGGCGATGGAACCGATCTCGGCGATGGCCAGCGCAAGGTTGTCGGCGGCCATCGCCACCGGCTCGGCGTGGAAGTTGCCGCCCGAGATCACCTCGTCGGTGTCTGCGAACACCAGCGGATTGTCGGATACGGCGTTTGCCTCCATCTCCAGCACGGTGGCGACATGGCGCAACTGGGTGAGGCACGCCCCCATCACCTGAGGTTGGCAGCGCACGGAATACGGGTCCTGCACCTTGTCGCAGTCGGCGTGCGATTCGCTGATCTCACTGCGTTCCCCCAACAGGTGGCGCAACGCCGCCGCGGCGTCGATCTGACCGTCGTGACCGCGCACGGCCTGGATCCGCTCGTCGAACGGGCGGCGCGAACCGCGCATCGCTTCCACCGTCAGGGCACCACCGATCGTCGCTGCGGCGAACAGGTCCTCTGCCTCGAACAGCGCCCGTAGCGCGTAGGCCGTGGAGACCTGCGTTCCGTTCAGGAGGGCGAGTCCTTCCTTCGGTGCCAGCTCCACCGGCTCGAGGCCCGCGACCGCCAGCGCCTCCGCCGCCGCCAGGCGCTTGCCTCCGTGGTTCGCGGTGCCCTCACCGAGCAGCACGGCGGCCAGGTGAGCGAGCGGCGCCAGGTCGCCGCTTGCCCCGACCGACCCCGCCACCGGGATCGTCGGATACACGCCGGCCCCGACGAGCGCCACGAGCCGTTCGATCACGTCGCGCCGGATGCCGCTGTAGCCACGGGCGAGGGCGTTGATCTTCAACACCATGATCAAACGCACCAGATCGTCGGCGATCGGCTCACCCACGCCGGTTGCGTGCGACAGCACGAGCGAACGCTGCAGCTCGTCGATCTGCTCGGCGCCGATGCGCGTCTGGGCCAGCAGGCCGAACCCGGTGTTGATGCCGTACACCGTTGCGCCGTTGGCGATCACGCGGCCAACGCTGGCTACCGACTCCTCGACGGCCGCAGGCCACTCCACCCGCACCGGCGTCGGAGACTGGTGGACGGCGCGCAAGTCCCGCAGCGTCAGCCGTCCCGGCGCAATCACGAGCTCGTTCATCGCTGAATCATCGGTAGGTCGAGTCCCTCGGCGACTGCGCAGTCCTTGGCCAGCTCGTAGCCGGCGTCGGCGTGGCGCATCACTCCAGTGCCGGGATCGTTGCGCAGCACCCTGGCGAGGCGCTCGTCGGCCTCCGATGTGCCGTCGCACACGATGACCATGCCGGCGTGCTGGGAGTAGCCCATCCCGACGCCGCCCCCGTGGTGGATGCTCACCCATGTGGCTCCACTCGCCGTGTTGAGCAAGGCGTTGAGCAGCGGCCAGTCAGATACGGCATCACTGCCGTCGCGCATCGACTCGGTCTCGCGGTTGGGGCTCGCCACCGAGCCCGAGTCGAGGTGGTCGCGGCCGATGACGATCGGCGCCGACACCTCTCCGGTGCGCACCATCTCGTTGAACGCCAGCCCGAGGCGCGCCCGGTCGTGCAGGCCGACCCAGCAGATCCTCGCCGGCAGCCCCTGGAAAGCGATGCGCTCCCTGGCCATATCGAGCCACTGGTGCAGGTGGCTGTCGTCGGGGATCAGCTCTTTGACCTTGGCGTCGGTGGCGTAGATGTCATCGGGATCACCCGAGAGCGCCACCCACCGGAACGGACCCGTGCCGGTGCAGAACAGGTCGCGGATGTAGGCAGGCACGAAACCTGGGAAGTCGAAAGCGTCGTCCACACCCACGTCGTGCGCCATCTGCCGCAAGTTGTTGCCGTAGTCGACGACGGCTGCCCCACGGGCCTGGAACTCGAGCATCGCCCGTACCTGCTTCGCCATCGACGCCTTGGCTGCCCGTACCACGCCGTCGGGGTCGCGACGGCGCTCCTCGTGCCAGCGGGGGAGCTCCCATCCCTCCGGGAGATAACCGTTGAGCGGGTCGTGGGCTGATGTCTGGTCGGTGACGACATCGGGTGTCTCGCCGCCGGCGAGCAGCTCGGGGAACACCTCTGCCGTGTTGCCGAGCAGGCCGACGGACACGGCCCGTGACGAGCGCCGGGCGGTGTGGATCAGCTCCAGCGCCTCGTCGAGCGACGATGCCTTGTGATCGACGTACCGGGTGCGCAGCCGAAAGTCGATACGGCTCTCGTCGCACTCCACGACGAGGCAGCAGAACCCCGCCATCGTGGCCGCCAGCGGCTGCGCCCCACCCATGCCACCAAGACCACCGGTCAGGATCCAGCGACCGGCGGCGTCGCCGCCGAAGTGCTTGGCGGCCATGGCGTAGAACGTCTCGTACGTTCCCTGCACGATGCCCTGGGTGCCGATGTAGATCCAGCTGCCCGCCGTCATCTGCCCGTACATCATCAGGCCAGCGCGATCCAGTTCGTGGAAGTGCTCCCACGTCGCCCACTTCGGCACCAGGTTTGAGTTGGCGATCAGCACCCGCGGCGCGTCGGCGTGCGTGCGGAACACGCCCACCGGTTTGCCCGACTGCACGAGAAGGGTCTCGTCGTCGTTTAGGCGCCGAAGCGTGTCGAGTATGGCGTCGAAGCTCTCCCAGTCACGCGCCGCCCGGCCGATGCCGCCGTACACGACGAGCTCCTCGGGATGCTCGGCGACCTCGCGATCGAGGTTGTTCTGGATCATCCGGAACGGCGCTTCGGTGAGCCAGCTCTTGCACGACAGCTCGGACCCGCGGGGAGCGCGCACCACGCGGTCGTCATGGCGATGCGACATCTCGGACCCTCCCATGC
>JACDHN010000070.1 GCA_013821025.1 Acidimicrobiia bacterium
TCGACCTGGATCGGAGCCAGGCGTTCGCCCCCGGTGCACAAGCCGGTGTCGTCACCGAAATCGCGAGCCCGGGTCAGCGTGCCGTCCCATCCGAACGCCCACCCGTGGTACCGGCACACGAGGTTGCTGGTCACGCCGGTCCCAGGCCAAACGATCACGCCCGCTCGATGCGGGCATACGTTGTGGAACGCCCGCAGCTCGTCGCTCGGGGTCCGCACCACGAACACCGGCCAGCCGGCGATCTCGGCGGCCACATAAGCTCCTCGTTCCTCCAACTGAACACTCGGCCCCAACAACTGCCACTCACGAGCCCAGATGGCGTGACGCTCGCGGTCGTACGCCGACACGTCGACGTAGGCGCGAGCCGGGAGCGTGAGCGTCACGCTGCCGATGGTACCTATGCGCGCCGGAGCGCTGAGGGTCAGCCGGGGCTGTCGAGCAGCTCCCTGGCCCGGCCGAGCGCCATCAACAGCGTTCGGCGGACCACTGATGTATCCGATCCCATGATCTGGGCGATCTCAGTGTCACCGCATCGTGCAACGACGGCGAGGGCCAGCATGCTGCGCGCCTCCAACGGCAAGGTTCGGAAGACATCGCCCGAACCGACGAAATGAAGCGGAGAGGGTGCAGTCCTCTGCTTGGCGAGGTCGCCGGCACATCGTCGTGTGAGATTGAGCAGCTCGACCCTCAGCGTTTGCACTTCGCCGTTCCGCTCATCGGTAGCGAGCCGGACGAACGCAGCGACAACCGCCTGTTCCGCCTGCACAGCATCTTGCGTGATGGCACGAGCCAGATTGAACGCAGCAGGACCATGGCGTCGGTACGCCTCGCTGACAGCTACGACACCGAAGCTTTCGACGGCATCCCGCAGGTCCGCCTCGGTGACATCACCCCACTGCATCACCTCTTCGGCTCCCATGACTTCCCTTCGCGACGCGGCGCAATTCGGCTGCGTCGCCAAGGTCCGGGGCGACAGCGATTCATACGGTATCACCCGTGCCTCGCTCTGGAAAGTCGTCGCAGCGCCGAGGACGATTCGACGCGAAGCTCAGCCGGTCGTGGCATGCTGTTAGGACTCGGTGAAACGGTCGAGTTTGGGTACGCGTTGGATCTGGTCCTCGTTGAGCGCCTCCCCCATGTTGGAGGCAATTGATGTGCGTTCACTGTCGGCAATCCACGGGTGACCCTGCCCGGGCGGCGGGTGCATGGTGAGTGGCGATCGTCTGCTTCGGATCCTCGGTCGACTGACATCGGGTCAAGGTCCTGGGCTCGGCACAGCCCGTCTGTGCGCGGTGTGTGCGGACGTGACGTCGATGAGCGGCGCCGGCATCATGCTGATGTCCGGTGACCTGCCAAAGGGTTCCGTGTGCACCACCAACGGTGTGAGCGAGATTATCGAGCAGCTCCAGTACACGTTGGGAGAAGGCCCGTGTGTCGACGCCGTGCGGCAGCATCGCGCTGTCCTCGAACCAGACTTGGCCAGGCCAGCCACTCCGCGTTGGGTGGCCTTCACCCCTCCAGCGGTGAGGGCGGGCGCCCGAGCGATATTCGGGTTCCCGCTCGATGTTGGTGCGGTGCGACTCGGAGCGCTCAACCTCTATCGTGATAGGCCCGGTCCGCTCACCGACGACCAACATGCCGACGCGCTGGTCCTCGCCAGCGTGGCGGCGAGAGCCGTGATCGGGATGCAGGCCGATGCCGATCCCGGGGCGCTCGGCGCCGAGTTGGAGGTCGGTACGAACTTTCAGTTTGCCGTCCATCAGGCGTCGGGCATGGTGTCGGTGCAGCTCGGTGTCAGCGTCGGACAGGCCCTCGTGCGCCTGCGCGCCAACGCCTTCGCCGACGACCGGCTGGTCGCTGACGTCGCCAGGGAGGTGATCAGTGGAAGGTTGCGATTCGACCACCGAGACGGCCAAGCACGATCGGGGCGTTAAGTCGCGGCCTATGCTCGGCAAGAGGCTGTCTCAAGGACGGAGGAGCCCATGTCCCGAGAAGCATTGATGACCCGAACCCTGGTGAAACTGGCGGACACCCTCGTCGACGACTTCGATGTCGTCGACCTCCTGACCACCTTGGCGGACCGTTGCGTGGAGGTGCTCAATATCGCAGCGGCCGGCATCATGTTGGTCGCTCCTGAGGGAGAGCTCCGTGCGATGACGTCGTCCAGCGAGGCGATGCGTGTCGTCGAGCTGTTCGAGCTCCAGTCGCTGGAGGGTCCGTGCCTGGACTGTTACCGCACCGGTCAACCAGTGGTGAACAACGACCTCACATCCGACGATGGCCGCTGGCCCGGCTTCGCCGCGGTGGCGCTCGCTACCGGGTTCCGGGCTGCCGACGCAGTGCCGATGCGTCTGCGTCGGCAAGTGATCGGTGCCCTCAACCTGTTCAGGACCGAGCCGGGATCGTTGACCGACGACGATCTCATCGCCGCTCAAGCATTCGCCGACATCGCCACGATCGCCATCTTGCAGCACCGCTCGGCGCTCGAAGCGCAGGTCGTCAACGACCAGCTTAACCATGCGCTCAACAGCCGCATCGCGATCGAGCAAGCCAAGGGCATGATCGCCGAACGAGAAGGCCTCGACATGGAGCACGCCTTTGCCAGACTCCGCAACCACGCCCGCAACCACAACGAGCGGCTCGTGACCGTGGCAACAGCGATCGTCGACGGCACGGCCGTACCAGGATCACTCGATCCGCTCAGTCACTGAGGGCGAAATCGCCTGAAACCTCGGTCTTCTCTCCCCCTGATTGATGAGAATGCTCCCACCGTTACGATGAGAGCACTCTCATTGCGACTTAACTGCTGATTCATCTGCAGGCCGCACTCTCGTTGAGTGCGCAAAGATCTCGGGCCATCCCTCAAGGCCGTCGTCGGTCGGGCGGGTCGGCTCATCCGTTGGCCGAGGTTGATCACCCCTGGTTCCGGGCGAGGCGACGCGCCTGCGCCGACTTGCGCTGGGCAATCGCCACGATTCGTTCGGCTCGCGCCGGCAAGGGGGCGGCCGAGCCCCGTGCGATCGCCAAAGACACCGCCCGTTTGGTGAAGCTCGGCCGCGTCGCCGACGCCGACGCCCTACTCGAGCTCGCCGAGCAGCAGGGCGGCGATGTGTGGGCGGTGCTGCGCGCCCGACGTCGACTTCGCGGTTATGTCGGGACCGCCGCTCCGGACATCATCGCCTGCGCCGCACAAGCAATGGGGGCGGACGGCGGCCAGGGAGAGCAGAACCCGATCGTCGTGCGCACGCAGCGGGTCGCCTCCGGCTACGGCCCCGGAGTCGATGTCGTCGTACGGCACCATCTTGCCGACGGCCGGTCAATGATCAGAAAGACGTTGCGTGGGCCCGCCCCAATAGAGGTTCTGGCGTACCAGAGCGGCCTCGTCGACGGTCGTGACCGCAGATGGCGTGCGCCCCAGTTGTACTCACTCGAGAAGGAAGGCACACGTACTTGGCACCTGTTCCTCGAGGATCTCGGGGAGATCAGCCGACTCGAGTCGCCGCATGAGGTTGTCACGGCGGCGCGGGCCCTCGGCGAGTTCAACGCCGCCCACCTCGGAGAGCAAACGCTTGCTACCCGGTTCCCGTGGCTCGTGCCCCCGCCGCCGACACACTCCACGTTCAGCCAACCGGGGTACGCCCGCAGACGTCTCACGGGAGTGGTCGACGACAAAATCGTCACCCGCGTGCGGCGAACCCTCGCTGTACTCCACGCTCACCGCGGCACACTGTCCAAGCTCTACAGCGCGCTCCCAGTCACTGTGTGCCACGGCGACGCCAACACGGCCAACATGGCGATCCGCGACGGCGTGCTCGTACTCATCGACTGGGCCACGTGCCGGCTGGCGCCGGTCGGTACCGACCTCGCCTATCTCCTGGGGCTCTCCAACCGCGCCGTCCTTGACCAGCCCTCGTTGGTCCGTGAGTGCCTCGACGCCTACCGCCAGGGAATGGCCGCTGTTGCACGCCCGGCGCCGACCGAGCAGGAGATCGAGCTCGGCTACCGGCATCGGTGCGTCTCCCACTCGTTCCGTCGGCTGCTCAACCGCCTCCCGGCAATGCCGGTCGTCGGCGAGTACGACCCGCAGCGTGACGCGCCCCTCGCTCCTGATCCGCAGCAGACTCGCCTCGAGGCTCACCTCACCCGGCTGTGCGACGAATCCGACGCCTTGCTGTCTCACGCCGAGGGCGATGCTGGCCCCGATCTCACGACCTCCACGGTGTGAGCGCGAGACGTCCGCTGCGGACCGGTTCGGGCAACGTCGCGCGGCACCGGGATACCGTGCAACCGAAGAGTCCGCCGGCACGTTGCCACGGCACCGAGGAGTGAGTAATGAGTAGTCAGAGCGTTGCCGCGGCTGGCCACACGGGTCCACCGAAGTACTCCCCTCAAGAGTTGGAACGGGAGCGTCGCGCCACGCTGGCCAGTCCCCGTCGCAGCTACGGCGTTGCCGCCCGGGCGCTGTTCGCCACCATGGACCTGCTGTACGGACGCACCCGTTCGCTGGCCAAGTTCAAGGTGCTCGAGATCGTCGCCAGGGTGCCGTACCAGGCCTGGGAGCAGGTGGCCTACATCGCCCTCACCCACCGGTACAGCCGCACCCACCTCGCTCGTCGGATCTTCGACCGCGTCGTCGAGTCGCGCGCGCAGCAGGACAACGAGCAGTGGCACCTGCTGATCCTCCATGAGCTGATCGACGAGCGCAACCTGCGCGACTCGTTGGTGCGGCATCGCCTGATCCCCCAGCTGCTGGCCTTCGTCTATTACCAGCTCTCAGTGGCGCTGTACATCGTCCGCCCGGCTTGGAGCTACCGGCTCAACGCCGACTTCGAGGACCACGCCGAGCACGAGTACGCCCTGTTCGTCGAAGAGAACGCTTGGCTGGCCGTCGTCGCCTACGACGGCCAGTTTGCCGAGGAGTACGGCCGGTACGCATCACTCGGCGAGTTGTTCACCCAGATCAGCCTCGACGAGCGCCACCACAAGAACGAGAGCCTCGACAAGATGGCTCAGCCGCGCTTCACCTGAAACCAGCGGAAAAGTGAGTGCATTGGGTTGGGAACCTTCTGGCGGGCGGCGACGTCGGAGATCGCGTCCCGCGGAGTGGTGGGGATTCGAGGTTGATCCTCGATGTTAGTCGCCGGGGTTTAGATCGGCGACGGGGTCAGTATCGCGCTCGGGGAACAGGTGTGCCATCGAGCCTTCGAGAGGTAGCGGCGGTCGCCGGCTTGCCATTCGTCGTGCATGTCGGCGAGCGCGGCGCCGACGAGTCGGATCACCGCGGCTTCGCTGGGGATGCCTTTCGCCCTGCCCGCGAGCAACTTCCTGCTGCCGAGACATGGCTACCAATTAGCCTGAAGGACCTTGGTATCGGCGCCCAGGTGGAGACCTGGCCAAGTCTTCGAGGAAGAGATGGGCGTATCAGTGCGAGAGGTCAGAGCAGCGGGGCTTGAAGCACTGATGCTGGCGACAGAGTTGTTGCAGCGCGCTCGCCGAGCCGACCCCCAGGCCGGTCTCTGGGAAGCCGCGGATGTGCAGTGGTGGTGGCGGAGGCCGAGGCGGTCTGACGAGGTCGAGAAGCTCTTCTGGATCGACGATGAAGGGCCCGTCGCCGGCGTCCTGCTGACGAGCTGGACCGATGACGCCTGGCAGTGCGACCCGGTCGTCGTCCCACGCGCGCCGGGCCTCGAGCCCGGGGTCGTGTGGAGACGGGCAATAGAGCACGTCGCGCAGCACTCGGCGAAAGGGTTCGAAGTACCAGTGGGGGACGACGATCGAACCTTCCAAGAACTAGCCCAGCGATCCGGACTCACCGCTGGCCATCAAGACAGCACCGCCTGGATGGATGCCGCCGATCGGCCGGCCGTGCCGGCGCCCCCTGAGGGCTTCGTACTCATCGATCGCACTCAGCGTAGGGACGCCCCGCATCCGATGCGACACCGAAACGGGGACAGCGTGGCGCAGCGCCTCGACCAGTGTCCGCTCTACGACCCGGCGCTCGACCTCACTGTCGAGACCGCCGATGGACGGGTCGCCGGCTACTCGCTGTACTGGTTCGACCCGACTACAAAGCTGGGACTCGTCGAACCCGTCAGCGTCGAGGACGAGTTCCAACGGCAAGGTCTCGCGCGAGCGATGCTGTCCGCCGGAATCGATCGCCTTGTCACGAGAGGCGCCCAGCGGGTGAAGATCTCATACGAGACTGACGCAGCCGCCGCCCTATACCAAGGTGTCGGGTTCCGGCAGACATCCACAGCCACTTGGTATCGGGCGTTGTCCGAGTAGCGGAGGGTGGGCAGTGCCCCCCAGGTGTGGTGGGGTTTGGAGGTTGATTCTCGGTGTTAGTCGCCGGTGTTGAGTTCGGCGACGGGGTCAGTATCGCGCTCGGTGTGGAGGAGTTCCATGGAGCCTTCGGAGAGGTAGCGGCGGTCTCTTTGTGGCGGATTGCGGCGCGGGCATCCGCCAGCTCGGAGTGGCGGGCGCGAGCCTTCCGATCGCGGCGGCGGAGAGGGCACTGGGAGGGCACCTGTTGGAGGCACTCAGATCCTGCGGGTGACGCGGCGGAGGTAGTCGGCCCGATCGAGCGGGTTGCGGTGGGTTCGTGGGCGTGACGGTGGCACACCCTGGACTGGGCGGTAGCCAGCAAAGGCGGACTCAATCACGCCCTCGCCGCGAGTGAGCTCGGGTAGCCGTGATTGCAGGTGGTGGAGAGGTGTCACCCGAATCACGCCCTCCAGCACGGAGATCGAGCCGTGTGTCTGGGGGGAGCCGGGTTGGGCTTCGAGTTCGCTGAGGATCGACATGATCGGGCCGAGGTCGTCGGCCGGGAACTCGAGGCGAAACCCGAGGACGGGTTCGAGCACGGTCGTTCCGGCCCGTTTCAGTGCGGCCATCAGCACGAGCGGCGTGAGGAGGCGGTAGTCCGACAGGGTGGTGCCGGGCCATTTGCGGGGAGGTGCCTGGTAGCCGCAGTCGGTCATGATCACTCGGCAGTCGGTGACCGCCCAGCCGTGGATGCCCTGGCGCAGCGTGTCGAGGATGGTTCGCTGCATGAGCTGTCGGAACGCATCGACGCTGTCGAAGACGTGGATGGGGATCGACTTGTGGGACACGTCGAGCTCGAAGGTCACGCCCGAGTCGGGCGGCAGTGGCGAGATCTTCAGGCCGACCGTTGCCAGGAACGGGTGGGCCGGCGACCGGCCGGGTCGGAGCAGTTCGACGGCTGCGCCGGCGCGGGTCGGCCGCTCGACGCAGAACGGGGTCGTTGGTCGGAACTCGATGTCGAGTCCGTAGTCGCCTTCCAGTGTTTGGGCGACGATCTCCTTCTGAACCTCTCCGTAGAGCGACAGGAACAGCTCTTGGCGGGTGTCGTCCTGGCGGAGGTTGATGAGCGGATCCTGTTCAGCGAGCTCGGTGAGCGCGTCGAACACGGCCCGCTTCTGGCCCCTTTGCCGTGGGACGATCGCGGTCTCCAGGGTAGGTGGGGCGAAGGCGTGCTGGTCGACTGTGTGGGCGGTCGGGCCGAAGGTGTCGCCGATGCGTGCAGTTGAGAGTCCGTGGAGCTTGGCGATCTCGCCCGCATGGGTCGCCGGACGCCGCTGCGTCGTGCCTCGATCGAAGACCTCGATGGCGGTGACCGTCTCGACGCCGACGCCGAGCTGTGTGCGATCCCGGGTCCGTAATGTCCCGGAGAACATGCGCACGAAGGCGATCTTCTCGCCGGTCGGTCCTCGCTCGATCTTGAACACCGTTCCTGACGCCGGGCCCGTTCGGTCGCCTTCGACGGAGGGCAGCAGCTTCGGGATCGCAGAAAGGAGGTCTTCGACGCCGACGCCGGTCAAGGCAGCGCCGAAGTACACCGGCATGACATGCAACTGACCCGTCTGGTCGGCGAGCGCCTCGCGAAGTGGGCCGGGATCCATCGATGTGTCGTCGAGGTAGCGGCGCAGCATCTGGTCGTCGTTGGAGGCCAGCACCTCGATGGCAGCCTCTGCGAAGGTCGGATCGTCGAGACCATGCACCGTGAAGCTGGCCCGTTTCGTGCCGACGCCGCGGGACGTGCCCATGGCGAGAACGTTCGCGGCGAGGCGTTCCGCGACCGCTGCGAGCACTCGTTGGTCGTCGGCGCCGACGCGGTCGATCTTGTTCACGAACACGACCGTCGGCACGCCGAGTCGTCGCAAGGCGCGAAAAAGCAGCAACGTTTGTGACTGCACGCCCTCGACCGCCGAGACGACCAGGACGGCGCCGTCGAGGACGCCTAGCACGCGCTCGACCTCGGCGATGAAGTCGGGGTGTCCGGGCGTGTCGACGAGGTTGATCGTCACGCCGTCGACCACGAAAGACACGACTGCGGACTTGATCGTGATCCCGCGTTGGCGCTCCAGAGCGAGCGAGTCGGTCTGCGTGGTGCCGTCATCGACGCGACCGATCTCGTCGATGACTCCAGCTGCGTGCAGCAGCCGTTCGGTGAGGGTGGTCTTACCGGCGTCTACGTGCGCCAGGATCCCCAAGTTCAACGTCGCCAATTCGCGTCACGTCCTTCAGATCGGCATCAAGTCCCGGATCGATGAACAGCGACGTTGGCGCATGAGGGCCCCCTCGGTTGGATTGGCAACGCGAGCCCAGCACACGGTCAGCGCTCCAGTCGAGCGCATTTCCGCCGCCCGACTTCCGCGACCCAGCACGGTCACTGTCTTGCATCGGCGACACGTCAGCTCGGGCAGACGCGGAGCCCGCGGGGACGACGGGAAACCAGGAACCGTCTGACAGCGCCGGAGGTCTGGCCACAGGTTGCTCACAGTCCGATACTCGCGCCCTGTAAACGCGGGTGGCCGCGTCTGCTACCGGATACTGGGCGTCAGTTTGATGAGCTCGGCCTCGATCTCGATGTTCTGATGTCTCAAGGCGTCGAGCACCCGGCGACGCAGTGCCTGCGCAGCGCGTTCCCATCGTGTCGGGTCACGACCTTGGCGGTGACGGAAGTCGACCACCTTGGCCTTCACGGCTAATTCGACCTGGTGAGCACGCTTCGAGAACATCTCCACCAGCTCGTCGGGGACGGCTGTGAGTTCGGCTTGACCGTTGACGATCGGCTCCCAGCCGACCCCCGTAGCGGGCGGTGAGCTCGCTGCGCAACGCCGACTGGTACAGCCCGCCGAGCATCCGCTGATGCCGCTTCAGGAACTTGCCGTCCAATGCCAACCAGCGTCCGTCGAGGGTTTGCACCTTGGCTGAGATCACCGCGTCGGTGTGGATCTGTGGGTCGTCGGCACGCGAGGTGCTCTGGCGGAACGTTGCCATCGACAACCCCTGCGACTCCGGATGCAGCCGGCCGCCGTTCGCCCGTACCCGTGTCGTCGACCCGAACCGCTCCAGATAGCCGAGGGTGGCGGTGACCGCGGCGTCGAGTAGCCGGTGGTCGCCGGTGAGCGCCCACCACACTGACAGCGACTTGGGTGCCGAGAACGTCGGGGCGGACAGCGCCGCGTGCGGCGCCGGTCGGAGGTTCGGTGGCTCGGCGCTCCAAGGAGCGGCACGCTCGAATCGGGATCGGCGGTGGCCGTGTCAGAGACGGGAAAGGCGACTGGTCGCCGGATCAGGCGCTCGATCTCTGCGGTCGGGAAGCGCAGTAGGCCACCGACCTTCTCGCATGGGATCCCGCCGTTGCCACCACTCTCGATGTACTCCCGGGCGAGGGCATAC
>JACDHN010000297.1 GCA_013821025.1 Acidimicrobiia bacterium
GGAGTACTCGGGGCCGATCGACGACCCTCAGTGTTCGGCCGACGACGTGGAGTACATCCTCGCCGCCATCAACGCCGCCCTCGACCGGAACGTGACCGAGCCGATCACGGTCGACGACATCACGGCCACATGGGCGGGGCTGCGGCCGTTGGTCGCGGCCGCCACCAGTGAGCGCACGGCTGACCTGTCGCGCCGCCATGTAGTGAGCACGAGTGACGACGGCGTCGTGGGCGTCACCGGCGGCAAGCTGACGACTTATCGAGAGATGGCCGAGGACACTGTCGACGTGGTGATGAAACGCCTCGCACGCTCCGGGCGCTGCCGCACGAAGCGCCTGGCGCTCGTCGGCTCCGACGGCGCTGTTCCCACTTCGGAACCTGGCACACCGATGGCCCACCTCGTAGAGCGATTCGGCAGCCGC
Organism: Acidimicrobiia bacterium; assembly: GCA_013821025.1. Taxonomy (GTDB): domain Bacteria; phylum Actinomycetota; class Acidimicrobiia; order Acidimicrobiales; family Ilumatobacteraceae; genus JACDHN01. Next base: position 422 of record JACDHN010000297.1, read on the forward strand.
GCACCCGACGTGGCGGCCCTGGCCGACGCCGATCCCGGCATGCTCGACCCGCTCGTGCCAGGCCTGCCGTATCTGCGGGCCGAGGCCGTCTACGGCGTGCGTCACGAGATGGCGACCACACTGATCGACGTGATGACGCGTCGCACGAGGGCGCATCTGCTCGACCGTCGTGCCGCACGAAGCGTGGCCGCATCCGTGGCGGCGCTCGTCGCAGATGACGCCGGCTGGGACAGGGAGGAGGTCGACTGCCAGGTGGCCGCGTACGAGGCGCTGTGCGACCTCGAGGAGTCGGCCAACCGGGCTGTCGGGGTCACGGGACGGTGACGGATCGGACAGTGGCCGATCGAACGGTGACGCCGCCGATCGAGTTGGCTGGAACGGGCGAGCGACTCATTGGTGCTGTGTCGCCTGTCTCCCCAGCGCTCGTCGCCGAGCTGCAGGCGATCTGCGCCACCCTCACCGACGTGGACGCCGCGGCCGAGGCCAGCCGTGACTGGTGGCCGCTGGCCCTCCATTGGGCGCTCGACGGCCGTGTTCCGAGACGGGCCGGAGCGGTCGTACGGCCGTCGAGCGTGGAGGACGTATCCGCCGTGCTCGCCGCCTGCGTCCGGGCGTCGGTGCCCGTCACCGCTGCAGGTGGGCGCAGCGGCGTGTGCGGCGGCAGCGTGCCCGTGTTCGGCGGCGTCGTCGCCGACCTCACCTTGCTCAAGGGCATCGTGGAAGTTGACGACGTGTCCGGACTCGTCGGTGTGCGGGCCGGCACGTTCGGTCCGGATCTCGAGGATGAGTTGCGCCGCCACCACGGGATGACGGTCGGGCACTATCCGCAGTCCTACGAGCTGGCCACCGTCGGCGGCTGGGTCGCCTGTCGAGGCGCCGGCCAGTACAGCACCCGCTACGGCAAGATCGAACAAATGGTGGCAGCGCTGGAGGTGGTGCTCGCCGATGGCAGCGTCGTGCGCACGGGCGGCTCACCGGCAGCCGCCACCGGTCCCGACCTGACGCAGTTGTTCGTCGGCAGCGAGGGCCTGCTCGGCATCATCACGACGGTGTGGCTGCGCACCCATTCGCTGCCGGAGGCCGAACGACGCGCTGCCTACCGGTTCGACACGCTTGGCGCTGGCTTCGAGGCCTGCAGGCGGCTCGTGCGCCGGGGTGCCACCCCGGCTGTGCTGAGGCTGTATGACGTCATCGAGTCAGCGGCCGATCGCGGTGGCGACGGTACGGACTGCGTGCTGCTCGTGCTCGACGAAGGCGACCCGGCCATCGTCGACGCCACGATGGCCGTCGTCGCCGATGCCTGCCAGAACGGCGCCCCGGCCGACGACGAGCTCGTCGCTCGCTGGATGCAGCACCGCAACGACACCTCTGCGCTACAAGCGCTGACGAAGAAGGGGTACGTCGTCGACACGATGGAGGTGGCGGCGCCATGGTCCCGTCTGGACGGGCTCGTCGCCGCGGTCACCGAGGCACAGCGGGCCGTTCCGCACACGCTCGTTTCCTCGTGCCACCTGTCGCACAGCTACCTCGACGGTGCCTGTTTGTACTTCACGTTCGCCGCCAAGCCCCCTGCCGACGAGGTGGAAGCCGCGTACGTGGCGTTGTGGAACGCCGGTCAGCGGGCAGCGCTGCGGGCCGGAGGTAACCTGTCGCATCACCATGGGGTGGGGCTGAACCGGGCCCGTTTCGCCGGCGAGGCACTGGGCGGTGGCCACCAGGTGTTGGCAGCGATCAAGCAGGCCCTGGATCCGGCTGGCATCCTCAACCCCGGCAAGTTCGGGCTCGACTCCCCCTTTGGCCAGGTGGCCTGGCCATGATCCGCAGGCATTCAGCGTCATGAGCGACGAAGCGCGTGAGACGGCGTTCGATCGCACGTCGCCGCTCGACGTCGCCGCGCTGCGAGCCGGGGGCGGCGTGGCGCTCGTGTTCGCCATCCCGTTCTCGATCCTGGCCCGCATCGCCGCCGACGACGGCAACGACACGCTCGCCGTGTGGCTGACGCTGGGCGCCGTCATCGGGTTCGTCATCGGCGCCGGGTGTGCCGCCTGGGTGCAGTTGCTCGGCACGCCGCTCACCCATGGCATCGTCACGGCCGCCGGCACATACCTCGCAGCGCAGGCCGTGTTCGTGATCATCCGCGTGTTGCGGGGCGAGGAAGTTCGATGGCTCGCCATCGCCTTCAACCTCACGGTGGTCGTGTTCGCCGGACTAATTGGCGGGCTGCTCGGTCAGCGCCTGCGCCAGCGAGGCTTCACGCCGTGACAGCCCTCCTCGTGATCGACGTCGGCACCACGGGCCTGCGTGCCGCAATGGTTGGCGACGACGGCCGGATCCACCAGCTCGATCACCGTCCGTTCCCACCGACGACGCCGTTCCCCGGCCTCGTCGAGTTCGATGCCGCTGCGATGTCCGATCTGGTGCTCGACGCCGCCCGCTCGGTCGTGGCGGCCAGCGGGCAGGCTGTCGATGCCGTCGGCATCACGAACCAGCGGGCCAGCACGATCGTGTGGGACCGTCGTACCGGCGTGCCCGTCGGCCCGGGCCTGGGCTGGCAGGACCTGCGGACCGTCAACGAGTGCATCACGGCCGGCGCAGAACACGGACTGACACTCGCGCCGAACCAGTCGGCGACGAAGATCGCCTGGCTGCTCGACTCGATCGACGCCGGAACCGCAGAACGCGGGGGCGATGGTGGCGCCCGGGAGCGAGACCTGTGCTTCGGCACGGTTGACTCCTGGCTGGTCTGGGTGCTGTCGCGAGGTGAGCGTCACATCACCGATCCCACGAACGCTTCCGTGACCGGCTTGATGCGAGCGGACGGCTCTGGGTGGGACGAGACGGTCTGTGACGTGTTGCGCATACCGATGTCGATGCTTCCCGAGATCGTCGACACGGCCGGTGGCACCGTGGCCGACGCCGCGTTGCTCGACGGGACGCCACCGATCACGGCCCTTGCCGGCGATCAGCAGGCGTCGCTCGTCGGTCAAGGGTGCGTGCGCGTCGGGTTGACGAAGATCACGTTCGGCACCGGAGGGATGCTCGACGTGTGCAGTGGCCATGACGCGCCCGAGCGGTCGTGCCGAAGCGAGCACGGTACGTTCCCGATCGTTGCCTGGTCGCTCGAAGGACGCCGTACGTGGGCGCGGGAGGCGATCATGCTGGCCGCCGGTAGCAACGTCGACTGGCTGGTCGAGGATCTCGGTCTGTTCCACGACAGTGCCGACAGCGCCGAGATGGCGACACGATGCGAGACCAGCGAAGGCACGATGTACGTGCCGGCGCTGTTGGGCCTTGGCACGCCGTACTGGGACTACGGTGCCCGAGGCACGCTGGTCGGCATGACGAGGGGTACGACGGCCGCCCACGTGACCCGCGC
>JACDHN010000298.1 GCA_013821025.1 Acidimicrobiia bacterium
GATCACCGAAGTCGTCGACTTCCTGCGCATGCCCGATCGCTTCCGCGAGATTGGCGCCCGCGTGCCCAAGGGCATGCTGCTCGTCGGCCCTCCCGGCACGGGCAAGACGCTGTTCGCCAGAGCCGTCGCCGGCGAGGCCGGCGTCGGGTTCCTGTCCGTCACGGGCTCGGACTTCATGGAGATGTTCGTGGGCGTCGGCGCCAGCCGCGTCCGCGACCTGTTCCAGCAGGCCCGCCGCATGGGCCGGGCGATCATCTTCATCGACGAGATCGACTCCATCGGCCGCAAGCGCGGCGCCGGACTCGGCGGCGGTCACGACGAGCGCGAGCAGACGCTGAACCAGCTGCTGGCCGAGATGGACGGCTTCGAGACCGCAGAAGGCATCGTCATCCTGGCTGCCACCAACCGGCCCGACATCCTCGATCCGGCGCTGCTGCGCCCGGGCCGCTTCGACCGCCAGATCGTGGTGCCGATGCCGGAATACACCGAGCGGCTCGCCATCCTCGAGGTGCACTGTCGCGACAAGCGGCTCGGCCCCGACGTCGACCTCGAGGTCATGGCCAGGGCCACACCCGGCATGTCGGGCGCCGACCTCGCCAACCTCGTCAACGAGGCGGCACTCGTGGCGGTGCGCCGTGGCTCCAAGCAGATCGAACGCATCGACTTCGAGAACGCTCGCGACCGGGTCGTGCTGGGCGCCCGGCGCGAGAGCCTGATCCTCACGGCAGAGGAGCGCAGGGCCACCGCGTACCACGAGGGCGGTCACGCTCTGCTGGCCACCGTGTTGCCAAATGGCGACCCGCTGCACAAGGTGACGATCCTGCCCCGCGGCATGGCGCTCGGCGTCACGTGGAGCCTCCCCCAAGAACGCCACACGTACTCGAAGGAGTACTTCGAGGACACCGTCTGCAAGGCCATGGGCGGCAGGGTCGCCGAGATGGTCATCTTCGGCCATCTCAACAGTGGTGCTGCCAACGACCTCGAGCAGGCGACGTCCATCGCCAGGCGAATGGTCCGCGAATGGGGCATGAGCGACCGTGTCGGGCCCATGGCGTGGAGCAGCCAGCAGCAGGTGTTCCTCGGAGAGGACCTGATGTCGGCCGGGCGCGAGTACAGCGACGACACCGCCAAGCTGCTCGACGAGGAGACGGCGCGCATCCTGCACGAGCAGGAAGAGCGCGCCACGCGCCTCATCAGGACGCATCGTCAGGGTCTGGAACTGATCGCCGACTCCCTGCTCGAACACGAGACGATCGACGGGCCGGCGGTTGCCCGGCTGATCCAGCAGGGACTCACCGGTTCTCCCGCCCCTGCGATCGAAGGCGCCGGCGCCGGAGCCGCTGGTTCGATGGCCGTCATGCGCAGCAGCGACGACTCCGGCGACGCTCAATCGCTCGACTGAGGTCCTGTGCCCTGACGTGCCTCGGCGACGGCGGCCCACAGATCGGTGGCCGTCATCGGCCCGACGAAGCTGCGTGACACGACCCCTGCATGATCAGCGATGACGAGCGTGGGCACGGCATCGATGCCGTAGCGATCGTGCAGCGCCCTGGCTTGCCCGTACTCCACATCGACGACCGCCACCTCTGAGCTCTCGAGCACAGCAGCCTTGGCGCGCACCCCGGCACACGTGTCACACGATGCCGACGTGAACACGGCCACGAGCCACGGGGCGTCAGCCCGGTCGAAGTCGACGCGATCGAGCTGGGCCGGCACGGTGTAGCCGACGGGCTGGCTGGGTGGATCGGGACGGCGGCGCCGCACGACGGCGGCGATCAACAGCGCCGCGCCGACGATGCCGAGCGCCGCCAGCAGCTGTTGCATGCGCCCATTCTCGCATCTCACAGGGGCTCCGCCCCCCTGTGGACCCCCCATGAACACCCGTTCTCGACCGCCCGTCTGGACGATTCGCCCGCTGGCTGTGCTCGGTATCGCGGCCGCGGCTGGGGTCGGTTGCTACGGTCGAGATCCTGGTACGTCGAACGTGTCTCTCCTTGCTTGTCGCCGCGATACCCGTGGCGGCGGCGGCGTGCGCGTCGTCGAACGGCGCTGTTGACGAGCCGGGCATCTCACGACCCGCGCCGACAACGGCGGCGTCCACGACCGCCACGACGAGCACACGGCCGGGGACGACCATTCGGCCAAGCACTACCGCCGCTCCCACGTCCACCGCTGCTCCCAGCAGCGCGAGTCCGACGACCACCGCCGCTCCGCCGCCGCCTACTACCACGGCGACGACGCCGCCTACTACCACGGCGACGACGCCGCCGACCACTCGCATCGCGCCCCGCCATGAGCTACCAGGCGGGGGGAACGTGCTGTTTCCGGGGCGTCGGCTGGTAGCGATCTATGGCCATCCCGGTGACTCCAACCTCGGCGTGCTCGGCGAACAATCAGTCGACGAGGCCGTCGAACGAGCCCGCAGTGTCGCCGCCGGCTACAACGGCATCGGTGGCGAACCGGTGATCCCCACGTTCGAGATCATCACGACCGTGGCTTCGTCCGAGCCCGGGCCTGACGGTGACTACTCGTTGGAGAGCTCGCTCGATCACGTCCGGCCATGGGTGGATGCGGCTGCAGACGCTGGGTTCTACGTCGTTCTCGACCTGCAGCCCGGGTACACCGACTTCCTCACCCAAGCCCGGCGCTACGAGGAGCTGCTGGTACAGCCCCACGTGGGCTTGGCGCTCGATCCCGAGTGGCGATTGGCGCCCGGAGAGCGCCATTTGCGCGACATCGGCCAGGTCTCGGTGGACGAGGTCAACCGTGTCGCGTCATGGTTGGCCCGTCTGACCCGCCGGCATGAACTGCCCCAGAAGCTGCTCCTGCTGCACCAATTCAGGCTCGACATGATCCCTGACCGCGGCGAGATCCGGCCCCATCCCGAGCTCGCTCTGGTCGTGCAGATGGACGGTCTCGGTTCGCAGGACGTCAAGCTCGAGACGTGGCGTGCCGTCACAGCGGCCGGTCCCGAGGGCGTGCGCTTCGGTTGGAAGAACTTCTACGACGAGGACACCCCGCTGCGCTCCCCGGCCGACACGGCGGCCTTGCAGCCGTCGCCGGTATACGTCTCATACCAGTAGTCGCCTCATGCGTCGAGCGGGATTGCCCACGCCGTACTCGTCCCACCGAGAGGGCCGTCACGAGGGATCTGGCGTTCCACGAACACGGGAGTCGTAGCCGACACCAAGAGCGTCCGTCCGAGCGCCCGCTCCTGGATGAAGTCGGTCGATACGACGCCACCGGGTGGGACCCGAATGCGATCGAGGCCGCGCACGATGGCGAAGCCGCCAGGGCCCAGCGTCCGCACCTCGACCATCGCCTCGCTGTTGGCCGTGTTGTAGATCGTGATGGCGTCCGTCGTCTCCTCCAGGGGTGACGTGCCGAGGTACCAGTTGTTGGCCACGAAGCCGTCGGGGCGAGCAAGGCCGCCGAGTGACACCGACGTCGCACGACCCCGCGAGCCAGTGCGCGTGAGCACCCGTTCCACGATGATGCCCGGCTGTTCCACGGTCGAGAACACGAAGGCGTGCTGCCCTTCTGGGAGCCCCTCGACCTCGCCTGCGGCAAACGCCGTGACCTCACCAGCCGGCACGTCGATCGTCGCCAACCCGGAGAAGGCGCCGCTCGGCGGCACGCCCAACACGGCCGCCGCCACCTCCAGGTCCGACTCGGTCGGGTTGAACAGGCGGTACTCCTCGATCACGCCCTCCGTGCGCTCGCCGATGGTGAACCACCACTGGTCCGACATCGCCGGCGCCGCCAGCGTCATCGTGAACCCGCCACGCTCTC
>JACDHN010000071.1 GCA_013821025.1 Acidimicrobiia bacterium
GCCATCTGATGCCGCTCCGAATCCGAGGAACTGGTCGTAGAGGGCATCGAGGGCCTGCTCGAGCTGGCGCACGTCGGGGTCGATGGTGGTGGATGGTGCCAGGATGCCGCCGTCGAGCAGCACACGGCTTCGTGATGCGTCGGCAGCGGCGAAGGCGGCAGCGATTCGACCCTGGCCGACGCGCAGCCTGACGACATCGTCATAGGTGGTTGCGGTGTCTCGCGGGAACGACAGCATCAGCGCCTCGTTCGGCAAGCGTCCCCGGATCCGTTCGATGGCTGCAACGGCCGCGTCCAGGTGGTCCTCGGCCTCCGTCGTCCGGCCCCGATCGAGCAGGTGGTGCGCCAGCGCGTGCTCGGCCCGGTGGACGATGTGGGGGATTCCTGTCGACTTGGCCAGATTTACGGACGCTACGAGGTGGTCCTTGGCGACGGTCTCGTCATCGACCAACTCCGCCAGGCGCACGTGGGCCAGGCATGCCTGCAGTGGCCACTGGATGGGGTCGATGTCGTCGAGCGCAGCGTTGGCGACCTGCGTTGCCAACGAACGGAGCTGCGGATCGTCGACGGAGGCCGCCGTGGCCTCGAGGCGCGCCGCGACCGCACCGGGAAGGTTGTCGGCGGCATCGAAGAGTTCGGCGGCGCGAGCGAAGGCGCGCGCCGCTGCATTCGGGTCGCCCTCTGCCCGTTCGGCGTCGCCCAATCCGAACCACGCCCTCGGTTCGATCCACCCGAGCGGGTTGTGCGCCACCAGCTCGAGTGCCTGCCGGTACCGGTCGCGTGCTGCGCCGTGTGCTCCGAGCCGCCGAAGCGCATCGGCTGACTCCACGAGCACCACTGCTTCATCAGGTACATCGTCGGCGCCGAGCAGCTGACGCGCCGAGTCGAACCATGCCAACCCCTCGTCCGGTCGACCGAGCAGGCACTCGGTCTCGCCGAGATTGATGGCGACCACAGGAAGTTCGCCCTGTTCGCCGGCATCTTCGAGGATTCGCCATGCTCGGCGAAGAGCGCTCGCTGCGTGCTCGCTGCGGCCAAGCAGGTTGAGCACGTTGGAACGGTTGACCTCCATGAGGGCCGCCAACACCTCGTCGCCGAGGGCGGTGGCGAGGGCGATGGCCTGATCGTGCTCGGCCAGCGAATCGACATACCGCCCGGCACTCTCCCAACAGGCGCCGAGGTTCGCGTGGGCGCCGGCGGCGAGATGGGTACGGTCCTCGTCGCCGGTCGGATCGCCGAGGTTGCTCAACAACCGTAAGGCGGCCTCGGCCGCCTCGCTGTGCCGGCCGAGTGCCCCGAGGACCTCGGTGCGTCCGGCATCGCAGCGCCATGTGTCCATGATTCGGCCGGCGGACTGGAAGCCGACCGCGGCGTCGTCGATGTAGCGCAACGCATCGGCTGGTCGCCCGGCGCGGGCGAGGAGCTCAGCCAACAGGTAGCAGCGGTCAGGATCACCCGCCCTATCTGCGAGCTCGCCGGTGAGCTCCTCGATCACTCCGGCCGCGGCGTCTGCGGCGCGCGAGCGCAACTCGCCCAGCTCGTCCGCCGATGTCACCGCTCAGCCAAGACGGATCTCACTCAATACCTCGCGGTGAGACCCTGCAACGACCAGTTCGTATGAGCCAATGGGAACGTCGCCGAGGTCGAACTCGCCCATCTCATCGACCACGGACAGGGCGACCTCCCGGCCGTCGACCAACAGTTGGACGGCCAACGGCTCATCGGCATCGACCACCTCACCGCGCACTCGCACGACATGCTCTCCATCCGTCTCACCCCCGTCGGGCGCGTCGAGCACGTCGAGCACGACGTCGAGCCCTTCGGCCGCCAGGACGATCTGCTGGCCGGACAGGGTGCCTGCCGACCGTACGCCGAGCGCGGCGGGATCGCCGTGGGAATGCAGCGCCACCCGGCCGCGAACCTGGTCGACGACATCCCTCGCCGACGAGAGGACGGAACGGAGCGCGTCCGAGTGGCCGTCGGACTCGTCGCTCGCCGATGTGAACAGCGCCCGTACGGCCGAGCCGACGTCGGCCAGCGGTGGATCACGTCGTTCGGATGGAGTCACTGGGAACCTCCTTGGTGGCGTGCAGCAGGATCGTGCGGAGCCGTTCGAGGCACCGCGCCCGGGTCGGACCGATGCTGCCGATCGGGATGCCGAGGTCGTTGGCGATGTCAGCGTACGACCGCTCACCGGCGAGATAGAGCGCCTCGAGCAGGACGCGACAGCGCGATGGCAATAGCCGCAGACCGTCTCGCACCCACGTGACATCGGCTGCCTGGCCTGCGGACACCGCGACGTTGTCGACGCTGCCGGCCACCCGGTCGTCAATGTCCATCACGGGCTCGCGACGGCGGGCCTCGAGCAGCCGCCATGTGTGACGGCGAGCTACCGTCGAGAGCCACGGCGCCAGCCGGCTGTCGGGGCGCAGGCGGTCGAGACTCTGCACGAGCACGGAGAACGTCATTTGTGCGATCTCCTCGATGTCGGTGGTGCCAAGGCCGTAGGCCCGTGGGATCGACCGCACCAGTCGTTCGTACCGCCGGACCAGCTCCTCCCAGACTGCAGCGTCGCCGGCGCGACAGCCGGCGAGCAGCTCGTCGTCGTCCACGGGTAACGATGGTACGGCTGGGCGTGCGGCATTGCTCGATCAATGGTCGCCAGGACACCACCTGATACACGGATCTGCGAGAACGACAAACATGTATTGACCGCCACGTGAACAAACGACCGGCAGCGTCTCAGCGACGCTGGCGGCCACAGTCCTGTGAATGCGGGTGTATCAGTGGTCGGACCTCACCCCATTGGTAGTTCGTCATGTTCTGTTCACCTGTTACTCATCTCGAAGACAGACAGCTCCGCTTCGCCGACGTCTCACGCCACCTGATCCGCCAGTTCGGCGAACTGGAACGACACATCGCTTCGGGCTCCGAGTGCCGGGAAGGAGAAGACATGGAACGCGCCGACTCGTCGCACGAGGCAGCCGCCACCCCTTTCCGGGTCCTCATCATCGATGACGACGAGACGATCACGGCACTGGCACGGCTCTCCCTCGCCAAGAACGGGCTCGATGTCAAGACAGCCAACCTTGCCGAGGAGGGACTCGAGTTGACACGGTCCTATGCGCCCGATCTCGTTGTTTGTGATGTCGTGATGCCGGATCTGCTCGGCTGGGAGGTGGTACGACGCATCCGCGAGTTCAGTGATGTACCCGTGCTCATGCTCAGCGGACGGGACTCCGACGTCGACAAGGTGCGCGGCCTCGACCTTGGCGCCGACGACTACCTCACGAAGCCCTTCACCTTCCTGGAGTTCGAGGCCCGGGTGCGAGCGCTGTTGCGCAGGGTCGAGCGCGACTCGGGGCGACAGCCGACGCAGGAGTCATGATTGTGGATCGGGCGGCGATCGCCATCATCGCCGAACGCCGGCACTTGGAGAACCCGAGCATCCGGGAGGCCCATGGCGCCTTCGAGGATGCGGGTTACTCGGTAGAGGTGGTGGTGCCGGGCGGCGAGCGGCTGTTCGAGATACCTGACGAACCCCCGCCCTGGGAGGCCGCTCTCAGCCGCGGCCGTGACCTCACTGGGCTGGCGTTCCTCGCCGCCACTGCGGCCCTCGGCGTGCTGGCCATCAACACGCCGCACTCGATCGAACTGGTCCGCAACAAGGTCGCCATGCAGGCAGTCCTGCTGCAGCACGGCCTGCCGATGCCGAGGACTTGGTTCGCAGCACGACCCGAGGTGTTCCGACGGGTGGCCCACGAGCAGTTCCCGCTCGTGGTGAAGCCCTACGACGGTGACGGTGCCAGAGGACTTTGGTTGCTCTCCCGGCCAGAGGACGCAGACCGACTCCCGCAGCTCGGAGACGACCGCTCCATCTATCTCGCCCAGACGCACCTCGAGACCGACGGATTCGACCTGAAGCTCTATGGGATCGGTTCGCGCATCTGGGCGGTGCGCAAACCGTCCCCGGTGAGGTTCCCCGGTCCCGGCCCGGCAGAGATGCGGGCGACGGACGGAGCGCAGATGGTGACGCTCGACCCGCAGCTCCGCGACATCGCCCTCACCTGCGGACGGGCCTGCGGGCTCGACCTCTGGGGTGTCGATGTGGCGATGACTCCGTCGGGCCCCGTCGTCATCGAGGTCAACGACTTTCCCACCTACTCCGCCGTGCCGCAGGCAGGGGCGCTCATCGCCGAACACGTGCTGGGCCGCCTGAACATCGAGGCCGTACTGGGCAGCGCAGGTCGCGACAAGGCGCTGTCGGTCATCAGGACCCCGCAATGACACTGTTCTCGGGGATGCGCATCGGGTATCTCGAGCGCCGCCATTCGATGACGCACCAAGGCTCGGTCACAGAGCAACTCCTGCCGTTGCTGCGTCAGCGCGGTGCGTGTGTGGAAGTCGTCCACGCCGAGGAGGCCGCTCACCGTGTCGATGTCGCACCGCCGTGGGACCTCGTCGTGCTGAAGTCCGGCTCAGCAGCAGCCCTTCATCTCGCCGCCACTGCCGAGGCCTACGGGATCGCCTCGGTGAACACCAGCGACGCAACAAGGACGACCAGGGACAAGCTGTCCAGTAGCGCAATCCTACGCCGGGCCGGCCTGCCCCTGCCCTCCTCCTACCTGGCGTGGCTTGGAACGACAAGCACCGAGTCGGCTTCTGGGCGCCTGGAGGAGCTGTCCGGCGGCTCGTGGGTGGTCAAGTCAGCACGTGGCTGGCACGGCAAGGGGGTGTGGTTCGAGCAGGGCGTTCGGCTTCCGGCACTGGCGGAAAGCCTGCCAGACGGCCCGTACCTCGTGATGGAGCAGGTCGAGCACGCTGGCGACGACCTCAAGGTCTTCGTGGCCGGAGAGTGGATGGACGCCATCCAGCGTCCGTTTCCCGCCACGACGCTGAGCGATAAGCAAGGATGCCGGGCGGCGCTCCCGGCCGACGTCGCTGTGGCCAGCCGGCGGGTGGGGCAACTGCTCGGTCTGCGTTGCTATGGCTGCGACTTCGTCAGCGGAGCTGCCGGTTGGACGTTGGTGGACGTGAACGCCTTTCCCGGCTACAAGGGTGCTCCCGGGGCGCCTGAAGCCTTGGTGGACGAGATCGAGTCGGCAGCGAAGGGGGCGTCGTGACCGCACGACCAAACCCGGGACATCCGTCGTCGCTGGTCATTGCGGTGATCGGCGGGCTGTTCGCCGTCGCCTTCCTCCTCAACTACTACCTCCTGCCCCAACACCAGGTCGTCTCATCCCTCTACGCCATCCCCGTGCTGGTCGCCGCCCATCGGCTTTCGCCGCGGGGGATCGGAGTCGCCGGGGCCACGGCTGTCGCCATCTACCTCACCAACGCCGTGATCGAGGACCGGCCGGTCATCGTGTGGCCGTTCGGCGTCATGGCTCTTGCCGCAGTCACCTATCTGGCGGTGCGGTTCGCCGTGCAGCGCAACAAGGCGGCGCAGCACTCCATCGAGATCGAGGAGAGCCACGAGCAACTCCAGGAGTTCCTCGGGTTGGTCGGACATGACCTCGCCGGCGCGCTCACCGGCCTGGTCGGTTATGCCGATCTGCTGGTCGATGACGAGGGGCGGGTCAGCCGGCTGCAGGCCGCTGCGGCCATCGACGGTGCTTCACGTCGAATGCGACGGTTGATCGACGACCTGCGCGATGCGGCCAGCATCGGAACGGGCCACTTCGTCATGTTCAGGGCACCGATGGACCTCGGCAAGCTCGTGGACGACCTGGTGCTCGAACACCAGGCACGGGCCAACGGGCGGCACCTCATCGTCGACGAGCTGGAGGCGATCGAAGGCTCGTGGGATGAGGAGCGTCTCGGTCAGCTGTTCGCCAACCTGCTCTCGAACGCCGTCAACTACTCCCCGCCGACCGGTGAGATCCACGTCAACGTCAAGCGGCAGGGACCCGTAGCGGTCGTCAGCATTGCCGACGAGGGTTCGGGCATCCCGCTCGATGAACAGGAGTCCCTCTTCCGTCTCTTCTACCGTGCCGGCACCGCAGAGGGCGTGAAAGGCATGGGTCTCGGCCTCTACATCGCGAAGGCCATCGCCGACGCCCACGGCAGTTGCATCTGGGTGGAGAGCGCGCCCGGACAGGGGAGCACGTTCTTCGTCACGCTGCCGCTGGGTGGCGACTGCGAAGCCACCGATGGCGATCGAACGCTGGCTTCGGCGGAGAGGTGTCGCTGAATGGCTGAGCGCTGCTGTGTGGTCCTGGGGGCCGGCCGTGTCGCCGGGGGGTTTGTGGCACCCCTGTTGCGGGCCGCCGGTTGGCGGGTCGTCCTCGTCTGTCGGAACACCCAGGTACGCGATGCTGTGAACGAGCACAGCGGAATCTCGGTTCGAATCGCCGGCGACGGGGCGGACCGCTGGTTCGACGGCGTGACGGCTATGGGCACCCACGAACCTGGTTTGCGCCGGGTGCTCCTCGATGCCGACCTGGTGGCCACCGCCGTGGGACCGTCCTCGTTGACCACCGTCGGTCGATGGCTGGGCCCGCTCTTGACCGACCGCCTCGCCTCGTCGTCGAGGCCGATCAACCTTGTCCTGTTCGAGAACAGTCGACGGGCTCAGGAACTGCTGACGCTGGGCTTGTTCGACCAACGCCCGGGTCTGGCCGCCGCCGTCGGCCGCCGGGTTGGCGTCGGAGGGGCGGCGGTCTGGCGCACCGTCTCCAGGCGCGACCTGACGCCAGACGGGGTGCGGTTCACCGCCGACCGGACGGATGAGTGCTCGGTGGACGCCATGGCGCTGGTCCGTGGCGCTGCGCCCATGGACGGCAGCGTGCCAGGGCTTGTCCCGGTCCGCTCCTTCGACGACCGGATCACCGAGAAGCTCTGGCTCTTCAACGCCGGTCACGCCGCGGCCGCCTATCTCGGCTGGCACGCGGGGTGCGCCACCATGAGTCAGGCACTCGATCGGCCTGAGATCCGCTCGGCGACCGTGACCGCCATCGGTGAGGCTCTACTCGGTTTCGACGCTTACCTTGCCACTCGACCCGGGTCAGTGGCAGTGCCTCACCGCACGATCGAGGGACTCATCGATCACTACGCCCACCCGGGGCTCGAAGACCCCGTGACGCGGGTGGCGCGGGAGCCTCGCCGAAAGCTGCGGATCGACGACCGGGTGGTCGGGCCTGCCATCGCCTGCCTCGCTGCCGGCGTCGTTCCGCTCGGTCTCGCCGAGGTTGCGGCAGCGGCACTTGCGTACCGTGCACAGGGCGACCAGCAGGCGGTCGATCTGCAACGGGAGATCGAGCTGGTCGGCGCGAGAGAGATCTTCGCTACCATCAGCTCGCTCGACCCTCGCGACGATTTCGTGGAGCTGACGATCGAGCGGCAAGCGGCATACGCCGCACTGGGAACCCGACGGTGACCGCGCTCGCTGGGACCTGTATCGAGCTCTGGGTGGAGTCCCGCGGTGGCAGCGCCGCCGTCAACCCCGTGATCGGCGCCCTCCTCGACGAGCTCTCCGCTGCCGGCGCAAAGACCATCGTGCGGGTGCCAGAACGCGAGGTCATCGATGTCGATGATGGCGGTCGCGACCACGCCGATCTCGTGCTGCTGAAGAGCGCTGGCGCCGTCGCTCAGTCCCTGGCAGTTTCCGACGAGGTTGCCGGCGTGCAGTTCCTCAACGGGGCTGCGGCGACGCGGCGCGCCCACGACAAGGCCGCCACGGTGGCGCGGCTCGCCGCAGCCGATCTGCCGGTGCCGCTCACGTTGCTTGCCACCGGCGGCGCTCGGCTGCGGTCGCCGATGGCCACGGCCGGGGCCTTCATCTCAAAACCGGTGTACGGCATCCACGGGCGAGGTGTCACGGTCCACGAGCACTTTCCCACGGTGCTCGACGAGGGGCCCGCCTCTCTCGACGACTTGTCATTCGTGGTCGACGACGGCGTCCGGCTCGTGCAGGCGAAGGTGGGTGAGGAGCCCGACGTCAAGGTCTACGTCGCCGACGGACGGTGTTTCGTCGCGTTCAAGCAGTTCCGCTCCGGCAGCTACGCCTCCGACGAGGTCCAGCCGTCCGTGTTGCCCGACGACGAGATCGAGATGGTCCACGCTGTCGGCGAGGCGCTCGACCTACGTTGCTTCGGCGTCGATCTGCGCAGGCAGGACGGCCAGACCTGGATCATCGACGCCAACCCCTTTCCGGGCTACCGAGGTTTCCCCCAAGCGGTTTCGGCCTTGCGAGCGGAGATCGAACAGGCTCTGGCGGCCGGAGGATGAGCGCGAGAAATCCCCGACTGGCGCTGGCGCTCGTCATCACCGAGGGATTTCTTGGCCGGCTCACGTTCGGCATGGTGAGCTTCGGCCTCCCGCTGTACGCGCTGTCGTTGGGGCTCTCGCTCAGTCAGATCGGCCTCGTGATCGGAGTGCGCACGGTGGCCGCCGTCCTGCTGAAACCGGTCGCCGGGTGGCTCGCCGACAAGGTCGGTGTGCGGACCGTCTACTTGGGTGGCACGATCGCGCGGGTGTGCGCCGCTGCGGCGCTGCTGGTCGTCGGCGACCTGGCCGGCCTCTGTGCAGTGCGGGTTCTGCAAGGAGCCAGCGCCGCCGGTCGGGACATCGCCTCGCTCAGCGTCATCGCCCGCGACGCCTCCGACCGGATCGGGAGCGTCTATAGCTGGTACGCAACCGCCAAGCACGTCGGTGGCGTGGCCGGGGCGGGACTCGCCGGAGGCGTGCTCGCCGTCACCGACGGCTCCTTCTCGACGTTGTTCGTCATCGTACTGGCGCTGTCGGTCCTGCCGATCTCAGCGGCCTGGCTGGCGCTGCGCGAGGCTCCCG
Source organism: Acidimicrobiia bacterium (assembly GCA_013821025.1). Classification (GTDB taxonomy): domain Bacteria; phylum Actinomycetota; class Acidimicrobiia; order Acidimicrobiales; family Ilumatobacteraceae; genus JACDHN01. The sequence continues at coordinate 8,790 of JACDHN010000071.1, forward strand.
AGGTCGAGCCCCGCCGTTGCGCACTCGACCCGCCGGGCGCGGGCGCAGCCAGCGGAGCCTCCGGATGGGCGTCTACTCGCGAGCTCATCAGTGAGCTGCGCGCACCTTCGTCGTTCGGCATGCTCGTGGCGACCAGCGCCTACATGGTGCACGGCCTCTTTCCCGTGCTGGCCACCGACTACGCCGGACTGAGCGCCGGTCAGACGGGCGCCATCTACAGCCTTTCGGCGCTCGTGTTCCTCGTCGCCGGCCCGGTCTTCGGATGGATCGTCGACCGGCACGGGCATGCGGTCGGGACAGCCTGGCGTTCGATGGCGAACATCGGTTCGTCCGTGCTGTTCGTTGTCAGCCCGAACATGGCTGGCTTCGCGGCAGCACGGACCCTCGACGATTCCGGAAAGGCGGCCTTCCGCCCGGCCTGGGCCAGTCTGATCGGCGGCGTCGCCAACAGCGACCCGAGACGGCGCAACCGGAGGCTCGCCGTCCTCGACACGTCCGAAACAGTCGGAGAGGCGATCGGGCCGGTCCTCGCCGGGATCCTCTGGCAGACCGGCGGCATCGCGATTCTGTTCGGCGTTCGCATCATCATCGCGGCCATCGCAGAAGTGATGGCGCTGAGGCTCACCCACCGCGATGACCGTGGTCGCGCTTGCGACTCTCGCGAGGCCGTCGCGTCGATCGGTTCCCATGACGCCGTGAACCCCGAACCTTTCGCGCTCCGAGAGCGCTCCTGATACAAGTATCCGCGAGAAGAGACAAACGACCGTCGCGTATCACGCCCCCCCTCTTGGGGCCATGGGTGAGTCATATGCAGATGCGCATCGATCTACTCTCAGCGCTCGTGACGGCGGCCCTGGTGGCGTGCTCC
>JACDHN010000299.1 GCA_013821025.1 Acidimicrobiia bacterium
ATCGTGCGTTACGAGACCCAGGTCATCGGTTACGGCATCGGCGGTGGAGGAGACCAACAGGAGATGCCGCGGGGTTTCGTAACGCCTGACCGGGCACCCGCACCGCCTCCTCCCGGCACCGAGCCGTCCGGGCAGACCACAGTTGCGCCGACCACAGCGGCGCCCCCGACCACGGCGCCCCCGACCACGGCGCCGCCGACGACGGCCCCATCGACCACGGCCCCGCCGCCGCCACCGCCGCCACCACCGCCACCTGCCCAGCCTGGGAAGAGCCCAAGCCCCATCCCTCCGAACACGGCTGCAACTCCCGTCCCGCGGCTGCCACCCGAGCAGACGACGTCGCCGACGACGCGGGCACCTGTACCGATCACTCAGGTGGTCCCGATCTACGACGAGCTCACGGCCACCACGATCTCTCCCGAGGTGCTCGATCCGCTGGCACCGATGCCGAGCGTCCCGGTCAGACAACCGGTCCGCAAGTGCTAGCGGCGCCCCTTGCGGTGACCAGCCCATGAGCTCGGCGGCGATGGAGCAGCTGCTCGAGCTGCAGCGGGTCGACTCCCGCCTCGACCGCTTGGCGTCACAGCGACGCAACGCTCCCGAGCACGACGTGCTGCGTGCGGCGAGCGAGACGGTGGCCCAGGCGACGAAGCGCCGTGAGGCGGGCCAGGCGCGCCTCGGCGAGCTGGATGCCCGCATCGCCGAGGACGAGGAGGAGTCCACCAGGTTGAGCACGGCGCGAACCCGCCTGCAGGGTCAGCTGCGGACCGTCATCGCCCCCAGGGAAGCGGAGGCGCTCATGCACGAGATCCAAACGATCGACGCCCGCCGCAATGAGCTTGACGACGCTGAGCTCGGTCACCTCGAGGAGCAGGAGCACCTTGCCGCAGCGCAGAGCGTCGACGAAGACGACGGACCAGGGAGGAATCAGGCTGCGGCAGCCGCCCAGCACGCGCTCGACGCCGTGCTCGCCGACATCGACGATCAGATCGCGGCGGCCACGCACGAGCGTGACGAGCGCCGCTCGGAGATCGCTCCTGCGCTGCTCACGCGCTACGAGCGGCTTCGCGCCAGCCTCGGCGGCGTCGGTGTGGCCAAACTGGAAGGCCGCCAGTGCTCGGGCTGCCACCTCGAGCTGTCGCCCGGCGAGCTCGACGAGGTCAAGTCGGTCGACCCTGACGCCATCGTCGAATGCCCGCAGTGCTCGCGATTGTTGGTCCGTTGACGGGCAGCCATCGACGCCTGTGATCCTGTGGCACACCTCAACGGCCGTGGCGGCGGTGTGGTTCGTGTTTCGCGATCCTCGCTTCGACTACCGCTGGTTGGCGGTCGGATCGGTGTTGCCGATGCTCGACGCCGTGACCGGTGGCAAGTGGATCATGCACACACTGGCGTTCAGCGTGGTGTTGGTGACGGCCGTGATGCTGGCCACCGTCGGTCGCCGTCCGCTCCGGCGGATGCTGCTCGGCGTGCCGATCGGGTCGCTGCTGTACCTGGTGTTCAGCGGGGCATGGAACGATGGTGAGACGCTGTGGTGGCCGGCGATGGGATGGCAGCTCGGTGAGCGACCGATCCCGTTGGTGGAGCGGGGTTGGGCGCTCACGCTCGTGCTGGAGGCGGTCGGGGCGATCCTTGTGGCGTGGGGTTGGCGACAGGCTGGGCTCGGCGACCCACGCCACCGGCGCCGCCTCCTTCAGCGCGGGCAGCTCGACTTTATGGTGAACTGACCAAGTGTTGATCCTCGTGCGGCACGGACGCACCGCCGCCAACGCGGAGGGGTTGCTGCAGGGCCGCCTCGACCAACACCTCGACGATGTCGGACGAGCTCAGGCGCTGGCCGTGGCGGCGATGCTCGGCGAGGTTGACGACGTGATCTCGAGTCCTCTGATGCGGGCGATGGAGACGGCCGAGGCGTTCGGTCAGCACGTGACGGTCGACGAACGTTGGATCGAACTGTCGTATGGATGCTTCGAGGGTCAGCCCTACGCAGGCGTTACGACGGACGTGTGGGCGCGGTGGTACGAGGATCCCAACTTCGTGCCAGACGGCGGCGAGTCGCTGGTTGCGCTCGACGAGCGCGTCGGCGGTGCGCTGGAGGACGTGCTCGCGCAGGCGGGGGAGCGCAACGTCGTCGTGGTCACGCACGTGTCGCCGATCAAGGCGGCCGTGGCCCGGGTGATCGGCGGGAGCCACGACTTCGCTTTCCGTTCCCATCTCTCGCACGCCGCCGTGTGCCGCATCCAGGTGCGGGCGTTCGGTCCGGTGCTGTTCTCGTTCAATGAGACTGCACCCACCATGTGAGGTTTTCGTTCTCTCAGCGGGTTTACGGTTAAGAACGGGTTGCTGACCGAACACACGTTTGGTAGGATGTGGGCATGGTCGAGGGGGACTTCGCCGCAGTGGCCACCAAGTTGGCGACAGCCGATCCCGACGGCTGTGACCGTACCGCCCTGACCGAACTGGTCGCCCTGTCGAACAGGGCCAGAGGATGGCTCGACGCCTTCGACTCGCGCATCGCCCGGCGCGCAGGGACCCTTGAAGCCAATGGCCGCTGCGAATCACCCGGGATGTTGTTGTCAGGTGGTGGGCGACGGTCCGGGCGTGACGCACGCGCTGCAGCGAACCGCTCCAAGCTGTGCGACGAGATCCCAGAGTTGGAAACGGCGATGGCTTCTGGGTCGTTGTCAGCGGGCCATGTCGATGCGGTGGCCCGAACCGCCAAGACACTCGACGAGGCGGGTCGGGCACGACTGATCGAGCGCGGCGAGGACCTGATCGCGTTGGGTGAGTCCCGCACGGTCGAAGCGTTCGAGCGAGAATGCGTCGACCTGGCCCGCGAACTGTGCCGCGACGAGGGTGTGACCGAACTGCAACGACAGCGCCGATGCTCAAACGTGAAACGTTGGACCGATCGCCAGACCGGCATGTTCCACACCCACATCGAGCTCGACGCCGAGCGTGGATCCAAACTGTGGCTGGCGATCGACCACGAAGCGATGCGGCTACGCCAACGTCGAGGCCGAACGAGCGAGTGCGACTTGGCTCAGTGCACCGTCGACGCTGTCGTAGGGCTCACCACCAACATCCGTCCTCCCGGTGGTGAGCGGGCCCGTCCTGAGATCATCGTGCTGGTGGACTACACCACGCTGATGGGTGGGCTCGGCGACGGCTCTGTGTGCGAGACCTCCAACGGTGTGCCGCTGCCGCCGTCCACTGTGCGACGGTTGTGCTGCGACGCCGACATCGTCCCAGCGGTCCTCGGCGGAGCCGGTGAGCTGATGGAGTTGGGGCGCTCCCAGCGGGTCGCCAACCGGGCTCAACGTCGGGCGCTACGAGTGATGTACCGCACCTGCGCCCACCCCGACTGCCACGTACCGTTCGAGCACTGCGAGATCCATCACGTGATCCCATGGGAGTACGGCGGGCTCACCGACCTCGACAACCTGCTCCCGGTGTGCACCAGCCACCACCATCTGGTCCACGAAGGCCGATGGCACCTCAAACTGCGCTCGGACCGCGAGATCACCCTGCACCGACCCGACGGCAACCTGTACTTCGAGGGCAACACCACCGACCGTGTCCACTCGGCCAGCGACCACCTCACCCGACCACCACCAAGAGCCCCCGCGGCCTGACGGGTGCGCTTCGGCCCGCGACGCCGAAGAAGTCGATGTTCTGAGTCGGCCGGTGTTCGGAGAGCTCAATAGCGGCGCCAGTGCGGCGGTGAGTGGGCCTGTAAGCGGGATTCTGTCGCTGTTCTCACAGC